>DYGV01000002.1:0-29608 GCA_020724505.1 Anaerolinea thermophila | reverse complement strand
CCCGCCTCTTCAGGCGCAGGCGGAGGTTGGGAACAGGCATTCGATAAGCTGGCAGACTACATCAAATCCACCCATTAAACGAAAATGATGAGATGAACCAGTAAGGAAAAGTCAAGCACATCCCCTTCTTTCAGGACAGCCATGTTTAGTCTTTAATGGCTGTCCTGAAAATTTACCCATTAGCGAAGGAATACAGTTGTGATGAGCTTGGCAATCCTCCAAGACTACAAAACTTCGACAATCCTTATCCGTTCGACAGGATTTCATCAATCGTGGACATCAACTCTTCCAATGTTGGCGGTCCAACCAGTTTCTTTCCGTTCACCAGAAACGACGGCGTTCCTGGAAAGGCATATTCACGCTGGGCTTCGTTCAGGCTTTGCTCCACCTTGGCGCGGTTCTGTCCCGAGTCCAAACACTGATTGAACTTCTCGGTATCCAAACCAAGTTGCGCTGCATATCCTTTCAAATCATCTACGCCAAGCAAGTAACCGTCTTCATAGATAAAATCATGAAATTCCCAAAACTTGCCCTGATCGAAAGCGCACTGCCCCGCCTCTGCTGCCATCGGTGATTGCGCCGTAATGACAGGAAAGTCCTTCCATACGAACTGCACCTGATCTCCATACGCAGCAAGCACCTGCTCCATTATGCCTGCGTTGTGCCAGGCGCGGCAGGAGGAACAACCAAAATCGCCATATTCGGTGATAACCACTTTGGCAGAATTAGATCCCAGGGTCGGGTCGGAGGCGAGGCGCGTTTCATCCAGTGGTTGTGCTTTTGGACGCGAAGCGTTCCAGAAGACTGCGCCGACCAGAAATAATGCTAGCGCGCTGATTCCGATCCATCGCCGTTGCGTTTTTTGCGCACGGATTTTTTCCTGTCGAAGTTGCTTTTGGCTTTTACGATTTTCTTTGGTCATGCCGACTCCTGATTCTGCACCTCAAATAAATGTTCTCTCGGAAACTTCACGAACACCTGCGCCCCGTGCGGGAACATCGGCGCGGGCATGGACATACGGGCGCGCACATGCGTTCCATCAACTGCCACCAGATACTCCACATACTCACCGCGAAAGACGCAGTCGCTCACGACGCCTGGCATGGATTGGTCACAGGTATCTTTTTGCACGCGAATATGTTCGGGGCGAATCGCAAAGACCTTATCGGATGAAGAACACGCTTCCTTCTGGACTATGAGCGGATCGCCGCTTAAGAAAGTGGATACGCCCATGAACTTTGCCGCCGCCAAACTGCGCGGACGGTGGAACAGATTTTCAGGCGTGTCCAATGCAACGATCTCACCATTCAACAACAATGCCATGCGGTCAGACATTGCCATCGCTTCGCCGAGATCGTGCGTCACGAAGATGGTTGTCACCCCCAATTCGCGCTGGATGTTACGGATGACCTCCTGTAAATTGATACGCACTTCGGTATCAAGACTGCTCAATGGCTCATCCAACAAAAGCAATTTGGGGTTGGTCACCAGTGCTCGTGCCAGTGCTACGCGCTGACCCTCCCCACCTGATAGTTGACCAGACTTGCGCTTCTCAATCCCAGGCAAACCGATCAAATTCAACATGCGCTTTACTTCCGCGTGAATTATCTGAGATGAAGCACCTTGCACCTTCAATCCAAAGCCAATATTGTCTTCCACATTCAAAAACGGAAAGAGATATGATTTCTGGAACATCAACACTGCGCCGCGTTTATTTGGGTCAATGTTCAAAATGGATGAGTCATCGAATTGAATATCGCCGCTATCGGGTCGCTCGATGCCTGTGATGAGTTTCAACAGCGTGGACTTTCCCGAACCTGATGGACCCAGAAAAGCAACCATTTCACCGTCATGGATTGACAGCGAAAAATCCTTCAAGACAGGCGCTGATTGATTGGGATAGGTTTTGTTGAGAGAGATGATGTTTACAGTTGTCATTAGTATTGTTCCCGTATCTGATTGCCATGTTGATTCAATTGCCGTGCAGTGACGGCGATCACCAAAACTGGCGGCGCGATAAACAAAAGCGACAAAGTTGCGATCACAGAAGGATTTCCACCAGATGCCGCCGAAAAAAGCAGAATGGGCAGAGTGATCACCTGTCCACCGCCGATCAGAAGCGTGAGAAGATATTGACTCCACGAGATGAGGAATGCAAATAAGGCGGCAACTACCAGGCTGGGAGTCATCATCCGTAATGTCACATTCAGAAAAATATGCCACGGACTTGCCCCTAATGCCAGCGCCTGAAATTCATAGTTTTCATCAAAACGGGCGTAGGCGCTGGACAGGGTAAAGATGGTATAGGGCAGGGTTGGGATGATGTGCGCCAGGACTACGCCTGCGATGGTGCCTGCCAGACCCACCCGCAAAAATAATATATTCAAGCCCATCCCCACTGAAAGCGGCGGAATAATTGTCGGCAGAAAGAACAACAACCAGACCAATTGCCTTCCGCGAAATTTCCGCAAACCCAACACGCGCGCAGCAGGTAAGGCAAGAATCAGGGAAAGCAGACCGACCAGGCTCGCAATCCATAACCCCTGTGCCAGGCTGGGAATTGTCTGTGAATCATGGAAGACGTGTTGGAATGTTTCCATCGTCCATTCAATGGGAAAAGGCTGAGGGAAGAACCAGCGCGTAGAAAAGGCATATGCAATGAACAGCAATAAAGGCGCAACAAGAACGAGATATAAAATATAACGGAATTTGCTTGTGACAAAGTGTTTCATCCTTCATCCTTTTCCTTCCGCTCCCCAATCTTCAAACTGATCACGGCAACCACTGTCACGATCAAGGTAATGATCAGGCTGATGACCATGCCCTCGGAGCGGGCACGCAGGTCAGGGTCAAGGAAGAAGCGCAGTGCGAGGACAGGTAACGCTCTAGGGTAGCCGACTCCCAATAAAGCAGGGACTTCATAACTGCTGAAAATAAATCCAAACACGATTAACGAGCCTGCAAGCAATGCGGGCAGGACTTGCGGAATCGTCACATAGCGTACCCTCTGCCAGCGGTTCGCGCCGAGATTTTCCGCAACGACATCGAAGCCAATGGATTGCGAGCGAAGCACGGAAAGGATGGTGATGGTGAGAAAGGGAATTTCCTTGCCAAGATAACTGAGGATAATGCCGATGCCAAAGCGATCGCGCACCAACACAGGGAAATCGGCGGGCATTTGGATGATGCCGAGCGTTGCCGCCCAACGCGCAAGCAGTCCGCTTTGGGAGAGAAATAACAAGATGGCGACCGACCAAACCAAATGCGGGAATGCCAAATTCCAGTTGAGAGCAAACGTGTCCGAGTTCCTGCTTCTTTCGGAAAGCCAGACTGCCAGCGTCAACGCAACTGCCGCTGAGATGATTGTGGATGCCACGCTGATCCATAAAGAAAATATCAGGGAAGTCCAAAATTCCGAATTGAGATTGAGCGTTTCACGATAGGCGCTCAGGCTGATTTCATGTTGCCCAATCGCGCTGATATATCCCACGCTTTCGGCAATGGCATACAAAAGACTCGCACCCAGCAAGAGTATGACGATGGTCAAGGCTGGGGCGAGGGAAAGCCAGGGGGAGAAGATGGGTTTATCGCGCATGGGAAGAAAGTGTCACGTTCCACGTGTCAGGTTTTAGGTTCTTGATACGTGATACCTGACACATGACACTTTATTTCTGCAACACAAACTTCGACCAACCTTGTTCCACGAGCGTTTGATATTCCGCCGCCGAGTCGCCGACGAGCGATTTGGCGAGGTCAGAGGCGGGAGTAGCAGAGTCGCCTAATTTGGTGGCGGCAGATTGAAGCGCAGAAAGAGCCGCCGAGTCCGTTACACGAGTCACGTCAATGGCGTAACCGAGTCCGAATCCATTTTCAGGGAGAATCTGCGCGGCTTGCAGTTCAGGTTCGAGCAGAAGATTCGCCAGCACAAGCGCGGCGGCTTTATTGGGCGCGTTGAGCGGAATGGCAACGTAGTTGAAATCACCGATCATATATTGATTGAAAACGAAGGCGCGGGCGGTAGCAGGCATGCGACCATCGTTGATCCATCTGCCTGCGCCCGTGATGTCGTTGGTCATGCTGAAGTCCACTTCGTTGTTGGCGAAGAGATTGACAAGTTCGGATTCATCTTTTGGATAGGTCTCGCCATTGCGCCACAAGCAGAGCTTGAGGTCATTGAGATAAGACCCCAACGCAGGCGAGTTTTTATCCCATAGGGATTGATCGAAGTTGAGCCATTGTTCCGCGCCGCCGCTGAGTTCATAGAGCGCGCCTTTGATAAAACGTGCGCCAAGAAAACCGCCAGAACCCGTCGGGTCAACATAGGTGAAGCGACCAGGATGTTCGCATGCCCAGGTCTTGAGGTCGGCATACGAGTGCGGAAGTTCATCTGCGTTGGTGCGCGCCGAATCATAGATGAACTGGAACTGCGCCGATGACCACGGGCTTTCCTGATTATCCACGGGATGACCGAAGTCAAGTTTGATGGCGGGGTTATCCCAATTAACCAGTTTGGCATTGGGGATTTTCTGCGCCCAATCCTTATAGAGCAGGTCGGCTTGTTTGAGAGTGAAGAAGTTTTCGCCGTTGATCCAGATCAAGTCCACCGCGCCAGGGTCTTTGCCCGCCTGCTTTTCGCTCAACACTTGATTGACAGCGTCCACCGTGTCAGCGACAGGCACGCGATTGAGCGTGATGTCATATTTTTCTTTCAATGCCTTGCCATAAAAATTATCCACGAAGGCGTTGATCGTGTCCGAACCACCCCAGATGTACCAGTTGACGGTTTGCCCTCTTGCGGAAGTCAAAACACTTTCCCAGTTGTTGATATCAAATTCGCCTGCGGCAAGAGTCGATGCGGTAGTTGCAGGTTGATCAGTTGCTACAGCAGGTTGGATAACAGTCGCCGCGCTGGGCGCACAGGCTGCCAGGAGCAGGGCAAACGTTACGAACAAGAATACGATACGTTTCATTTCTTTTTCCTTTTAGTTGTTAGTTGGATTTTGGTTTTGCAAAACGATATTTCAAATACGCCGCAATCTCTCTTCCGAGATTGGGCAGGGTCTCGCGCATGAAGAAATCAGCTACTTTCAAAATGCCGCTGGAATAGGTGGGATAGGGATAGACCAGCCGATAGATTTTGTACAAAGAAATCTTCTGGCTCATTGCCAATGTGAAAAACGAGATCATCTCCGAAGCGCGCGGACCAACAATCGTGGCATGCAAGATCTGTCCCGTTAATCGCACTGCGTCCACGATGATGAATCCGTTTTCAACTCCATCGGTGTAACCGCGATCCGCATGAGTTTTGAAATCGACGCGGATGCGCTTAATGATTCCAGGATGGCAATATTCCGCCAGTTGTTTTTCCGTCAACCCCACTGCCGCCACCTCAGGGTCGCTGAACGTGGCGTTCGGGAAGAGTGGTTCCTTTTTCGCAATCGGCAAATACGGGAGTGCGATGCGTTGGACGACTCTGCGTCCCTGCGCGTTGGCGGAATGAGTAAAAGCAGATGTGGGAGTTACATCACCGATGGCATACACGCCCTTAACATTGGTCTCACCAAATGAGTTGACCAAAATTCCGAGCCGCGGATCAGTCTTAACCCCAGCCTGCTCCAGTCCGAGCGAGTCGAGATTTCGCACTCGACCGACTGCCACCAAGACCTTATCTACTCCTGAAAGTACGATTTCTTCTTCGCCAGATTGCAGGATCAATGAGTGTGTGGATACATCACATGTCTTTGCAATCGTGCCGCAATACAAGGTGATGCCACGCTTATCAAGTTCCGCCTGGATGGCTTCGGATGCTTCGGGAATGGAAGTCATCAGCGGGCGTCTGTCGAGAGCGAACATCGTGACTTTGGTACCAAGTTTTTGAAAGGCAAACGCCATTTCCAGGGCAATGACACCCGCACCGACGATGACCAAATGCTTCGGCGCATTCGTAATATCAAACAAACTTTCATTGGTCAGCACCATTTCTGGCGGCAGACCAGGAATATCGATCATGCGCGGGCGCGCACCCGTGGCGATGACGATGTTATCGGCGGTCAACTCGCGGCTGACACCATTGTGAGTCACGCTCAAGGTTTTCGGCGCAGTGAACTTTGCCATGCCTTGGATGAACGTGAGGTTGTCCATATGTTGAACTACCTCGGTCTCCTTGTCGCGCAGGGCGTCGCGCTTGCGAGTCACCTCTTTGACAATATCATCTGGATTCATGCCTGGCTTGAAATTCTTTGCCAGATGGATCAATGTCTTGGAAGGCACACAACCTACGTTGGTACAGTCGCCGCCGACATGATGTCCTTCAATCAGCGCGACCTTGCGTCCCAATCCAGCCAGGCCAATGGCTACAGTCATGCCACCAGAACCTGCCCCGATTACAATTGTCGAAAAATGTTCTGTCACTTGGAAAATCCTTCCCGCTTTTTGAATATCCTTGAGAGCGCAATGCTAATCATGAAAATGGCAACGGAAAATCCGAGCGTTACTGGGTTGAGTTTCGGCAAAGCGCCATCAAATTTTTCGATGGATGCGCCAAATCCAATAAACGCCATTGTCCCAGGAATGGAACCGAGCGCGGTCGCCAGAATGAAAGGCAGATATTTGATCCGCAAAAATCCCGCCAGATAACTGACCGCATCATACGGCAGGAAGATGAAGCGCATGATCATCACCGTCTCGAAACTGTTCTCGCGCATCTGCCGCGCATACCGCTGGATGAGATTCTCCGAGCCATCGTCTTTGAAGATACCCTCTCCGAAAAAACGTCCGATGTAAAAGGCGATCGTGGAAGAAATATTGCTGGCGATGATCGTGTACAGCACACCGAGAAACGGTCCAAACACAAAGCCGCCCGCCAGACTCAGGAAGGTTGCGGGAAATAAAATCAACGGGCGTACGGCGTAGAGGATGATATAAATCAAAACGCCCCATACACCGTTCTGCATGAACGTCAGCATTCGTTGAACCACCTGCAATGGCGAGAATTGATTGGAGACGGCATACCATTGGTAGAGGGCGATCAACATCACCCAAAAAATCAACGCGCCAAATTTTTGTCCATATACTTGAAACCAGGTTTTCGATTGCGAAGCAAGATTCGATCTTTCCATTTTCATAAAGGCGTTTCCTCCCCGAATAGAGGAAAAAGGTCAAAAATTTCTTACCCTTCCCAAACCCAAATTCAGAAAACCGTAAGAATCAATCCGTATTGGAATTCATCAATATGTGCGAATGAACGGAAAAGATCATGGAAATTGACAAACCTCTCCTGAAATCATTGCTCATCATGGCGGATATTATTGAAGCGCGCGACCCCTATACAGGCGGACATGTCTGGAGGGTTTCCCAATTTGCCAAATTGCTGGCGACCAAAATCGGTTTGTCCGAAGATGAAATTATCAAGATCAGCATCGCTGCTTACCTGCACGACCTGGGCAAGGTTGGCATCCCTGACGACATCTTGAAAAAAGCGGTGGCGCTCACGGATGAGGAATACGCCATCATCAAAACCCATCCTTCCATCGGAAGCAGGCTGCTTGGCGGTCATCCGTTGGCGGAAATGGTTTCCTCCGCCGCCAACGACCATCATGAACGCATAGACGGGAGAGGATACCCGCGTGGAATTCGCGGGGAACAACTCTCTCTGACCGCCCGCGTTGTCAGCGTTGCGGATGCTTTCGACGCCATGACCAGTGTCCGCCCCTACCGCATGGGCATGTCGGTCGAGCAGGCTTTATACCGTCTTGAAGAAGGGGCTGGAACTCAATTTGATTCAGAACTGGTGAGTCACATGTGCGAATTGGGTCGCGCAGGCGACCTGGCGCACATCGTCGGACATACGGCGGAGGGCATTCCCACAGTTACCTGTCCCCACTGTGGACCAGTCATTGCCATTCCGCGCAATACAAAAAATGGTGACGTCATTTATTGCCGCGCCTGTCATAGCAAATTGGAATTACATCAATCGGGCAATACGTTCACAGCTGAAATGACAGGCATGAGTGATGATCCGCGCGATGTAGAGCCGCACGCAAACGAAGATGCAGTGGAGAGTGTACTGGCACAGATTCCGTAGCATCACTCTCAAATCAAAAAGAAATTCATGTCAAAAAGAAATTCATGCAATCGACCTGCCTTGCCTTATGGAGAATGCCTTTGTCATTTTCCCGGTTCATACCTGCCTGGCAAATCAACAATTACATCTGGGCTGGTTGCCTGTTCCAGTAAATCCAACGCTGCCAGAATAACCTTCCTTTGCGTTGCATGGTCACCAGGTGCGCCAAGCGTCCGTCCCATCGGATGTGGGGTGATGACGGTCCGCGGCAGATGCATCGCTACCAGTCGATCACGAAATGCCTTTACACCAATCACAACGGTTGGAATCCCATCAGCCTCCATCAAGCGCGCGACATGTCCCACGGACATGTGACACACAGGTCAGACAGGCACCAACAGAAGCGCATCAATCTTTTTTTCCTGGAACATCTTGACCCACGCTGGTCCAGTATGGTTAAGCAGGCGTAATTGCGAAGTCGCACCCATGAACGAATAGGCTTCCGAAGCCAGTTCGCCGATTCGCCCTTCTTTCTGCAATTCACGCAAATGGGAGATGGGAAAGTTCACATTGGGGTCAGCTAGGGAAGCGCGCACGTCATAGCCGCCATGCCTCACGCGCAGTTTCTGTACAGGAGTGTCCACTGGAATAACAGAAAGTTGCGGCTCGACCTTCAGGAAATCATCGATGCGCGCTTCCGCCTCCTTCTGAGACATGTTTTCCGCGCCAAAGGGTTTGGGATCATTGCCATCCACGAAGTGCCCGCTGGACGACATCAAGCCCAATCGTAATTGGGTTAGGGGCGCACGCAAAGGGGTGAAAGGCGCATCGTCATACGCATAACGACCAGCGCCTGCGTAGGCTTTCGCCTGAGTCTCGATGAAATGCTCAACCAGACGTGAAAAGTCTCCGTCATTGAGCGTGTCACCCATCTTCCACAAAAGTCCTTGAAAGAAAAGGCTGGCGTCTTCATCCGACATATTCTTGAGAAATTTGAAATTCAAATCCGAGCGCGAACCGTAGTTGAATGAATTTTTGAACTCCTCGAAGGTCTCTTTTGAGTTTTCCATTATCTTCCTCTCTTCTTCCAATTTTGGGCAAATCAAAGATTCCAAATCAGTCTCTAGTTATTGTTCTCGTCTTCCGTCAATGCACCCAACGCCTTATGCGTAATGGCTCGGCTAAACTCATCCAGCGAGAGCACAGATTTGAAACCGCCGTTCGCGGCGATGATCACGAAATCGTTCTTCTCTTCCAGCGCCTGATGGATAGTCGCAACGTCGGCAGGCTGCAACGACACATCCACCACCCGATGATTAAGCGCATCGCCAAGCCACTTTTCGATTTCGCGCCGCGAGAGTCGCTCGTCCATTTCGGGATGTTCCAGTTCGGTGTATCGTCCCTTCTCGTTTTGAATGTCCTGTGAAATCTGCGTGCGGCATTGTTCGTACAGAGCCAGGATCAATTCCGAAGACGGCGTCTGCACCAGCCCGCTTGATTCCAGGACAGGACTGATTCCCTTTTCCCGAATAAAAATGTTCATCAGGGACGGAAAGCGGCGGTAGTACGCCAGCAGCAATTTCTTTCCCGAAATGATCCCCACAATATCGGCGATGTTCAAATCGCCAGGCTCCTTTGTGCTCTGACGCGGCGCGGCAAACGTCACGATGACCCGCTCGCTCAATAAATCCATCAACATTAGGAAGGCAAACAGAAACGCGCGCGTAATCTTCTGTTCCCGCAAATCAACCACCAGCAGCACAGGTTTGCCAGGCGCTTCCAATGCCTGCACCAGGATCGCTTGAAGCCCGCCCGCGTCCCTCTGATTTGCCATCTGGTACGCGCTCGACAAATCCGAGACCGATACAAAATTTTGCGCGTTTGCGCTTTTAACCGTATCCCGCAATTCGAATTCCAACTCGCCCACCTTAAGTTTTCCCACGCGGCTCAAAACCGATGGAAAAAACGCCAGCAACAAAACAATTGCCGTTGCCCACACCATCAACAGCGATGGGAGCGCGTCCACGGGGGGTGCTTGTGTCAACCATACGAAACCTGCCCAAGCCAATCCTAATATGACCAGTATGGCGACGAAACGATATGTGTGCTCGAACGTTTTCCTCTTTACAGTTGACATGGCCTTTCCTTGTTTCAATAACTATAAGATTGAGATAAATGCTCATCAAGGTCTTACCCTTGAAAGGTAAGACCTGCCAGGCGGTGTTCCTCTATTCCAGCAAAAGGAGTTGCCATGTTTAGAAATTGGATGAAATTGATTCTCGCGGCTGGATTGACACTCGGCGTCTCAGCCTGCTCATCCCCTCAAGCGAAAGACTCCGCTTCACCCTCACCCCAGCTTGACTCTACTACTCAAGCCCTTTGAACGATGCCACACCTACCTTACTTCCAGAGGAGCAGCCACCCGTCCGCGCGCAGAGTGAATTCACCACCGACTTCAGCAAACACAGCGTACCATATAGTGAAATCCTTTCGGGAGGTCCGCCAAAGGACGGGATTCCAGCCATTGATGAACCCAAATTTATCACCGTGAATGATGCAAACGATTGGCTCAAAGACCGAGAACCTGTTGTCTTTGTTCAAGTTGGCAATGACGCGCGCGCCTATCCCATCCAAATCCTGATCTGGCATGAGATCGTCAACGACACGATTGGCGGCGAGCCGTTGCTCGTGACGTTCTGTCCGTTATGCAATACAGCCATTGCATTCAAACGCACATTCAATGGACAGGTTCTTGATTTCGGCACCACAGGGCGATTGCGCTACAGCAATCTCATCATGTACGACCGACAAACCGAAACCTGGTGGCAGCAAGCCACCGGCGATGCGATTGCCGGCGAACACACAGGCGCACAACTGGAGTTCTATCCTGCTTCGATGATTTCCTGGGCGGATTTCAAAAAGTTGTATCCAGGTGGCAAAGTGCTTTCACGTGATACTGGCTATTCGCGGGATTATGGAAGGAATCCGTATTTCGGATATGACGATATCAACCAAACCCCGTTTTTGTACGATGGCTCCACACCGAATCAACTCCCGCCAATGGCGCGTGTCCTCACTGTCGACTTGAACAACGAAGCCGTGGCATATCCCTATGATGTTCTGGGTGAAGTAACTGTGGTCAATGATATTGTGGGCGGCGATGAGATTGTAGTCTTCTGGGCAGAAGGCACTGCCTCCGCCTTGAACACACGAAATATTCCCGAAGGGCAAGAGGTTGGCTCGGCGGTGGCATATTCCCGATTACTTGACGGTTCATCGCTGACGTTCAAGTTCACCACCGGGAAAATTATAGATGAGCAAACAAACAGTGAGTGGAATATTCTTGGTCAGGCAGTGGCGGGAGAACTGAAAGGGAAACAGCTCTCCCAAATTGTTTCCATCAATCACTTCTGGTTCTCCTGGGCGGCGTTCAAGCCTGAGACGAGAATCTATCAGCCGTGACAGGTGAAAACAAAAACAGGATGTTTTTCGGACACTTCACCGATGGCGGCTACGATGCCGACCATCCATTTGCCTTCCACGGTAAATGGCGCCTGTTTGTAAAAAGCAGACAAAATTAGGTCGAGAAGTATAATCATCCACTATGAACAGCAAAGCGCATTGGGAAAGCATCCATCAAGTCAAAACGCCCACACAAGTCATCTGGCATCAGGAACACTCTCTTGTATCACTACAATTTATAGCCAATACTGGCATTGACAAGGCGGGTCAAATCATTGATGTCGGGGGTGGAAAATCTACACTTGTGGATGACCTGCTGACAAACGGTTATAAAACGTCGTGTTCTGGATATTTCCGCCGCGTCCCTTCACACCGCCCAACAACGACTTGGCGCATGGTCTCAGCGGCGCGGTTCAGATTACGCAGGCTACTTACGAATTAATCAAGGATGAATTCGTGTGTGAGCGGCGTGGTACTGTGAATGTAAAGGGCAAAGGGGAAATGGAAGTCTGGCTGGTCGTGTCGGTAAAGTAGCGCCATCAGGAAGTAACGAATGCATTTCTATAAAGACTATGTTTATCCTTATCTTGTAGATACCTTGGGCGATCCGCCTCCTATTCGAAAAATTCGTCAACAGATCATTCCTCAAGCTCAGGGAAAGGTTCTTGAGATCGGTGTAGGTTCTGGCGCGAACTTCATTCATTACGATTCAACGAAGGTAAGCAAACTTTATGCGCTTGAACCCAACCCAGGAATGATTCGACTCGCAGAAAGACAACAACGCAAGACAAAGCTGAACATCGAATTTATTGACCTGCCTGGGGAACGCATCCCTTTGGGAGATGGCGTTATTGATACAGTCGTCAGTACCTTTACGTTATGTACGATCCCCGGTATTGCGGATGCCATTCAAGGGATTGCACGCGTCATGAAGCCAAATGGCAGGTTCATCTTCTTTGAACTTGGACTCTCACCTGATGCTACCGTCCAACGCTGGCAAAAACGACTGGAGCCAATGTATCACTGGCTGTTTCAGGGCTTGTACCTAACACGGGATATTCCCGCTCTGCTCAGAGCGGGAGGGTTTCAGATCGAACAAATGCAGGCGGGCTATATTGCCTCGTTTCCGAAGTCATCAACGTATTCTTGGTGGGGTATAGCCTCAGTGGATTCACATCATGACAGAGATGTCATGATGTGAATCCACTTTGAGATTGAGCATCTTGGGTCGAAACCCGTGGTAGGGACTCGCAGTGTTCTATTTCGATGCCCTGATGGTGACTCCTAGTGTGCCAAACTCGGCCGCATCGGAGTGTTGCGGAGCGCCACTGAAAACGTCCTTGCCCCATACGATCTCAATATCTTTGAAACCGGCAGCCGCGACTTTCCGCTCGAGTTGAACTTTGAGCAGTCCACCGGCAATACAACCTGTCCATAAGGTAACGTCACTTTTGGCGTCTTCAGGGACCGGCTTCTGGAGGGCAATATCTGCGATCTGGATGCGGCCGCCCGGTTTGAGGACACGATACATTTCCAGCAGGGCTACCTCTTTGTCTGGAATGAGGTTCAACACGCCATTGGAGATGATCACATCCGCCCAGGCATCTGGAACAGGCAATGACTCAAGATAGCCCTCGCGGAATTCGACATGGGTCATGCCAGTTTCGAGCGCGTTGTTGCTCGCTTTCGAAAGCATCTCCGAGGTCATATCCACACCAATGACGCGACCACTTGGCGTGACCATTCGAGCCGCGATCAAGCTGTCGGCGCCCGCACCGCTACCACAATCCACAACATACTCACCTGGTTTGAGTTCGCCCAGGCTGAAGGGATTGCCTGTCCCAGCCATTGATTCGATTGCACTGGCAGGAATAGAATCAAGCCATTCATCGTGGTAACCAAGAATGGCAGCAAGTTTGCGTCCGGTATGGAAATGGAAGCCGCGCTCCGGTTCGTTTGCCACTGCTGAGTATTCTTCCCGGATGGAGTCGCGGAGTTCATCGATGTTAAGATTCAATTCCTGGATAACTTGGCTGTTCATAAAATAGTTCTCCTTGAATAGTTATTTGATTGAATAGTAAGTGTGGGAGGGATCATTTCCCTCCCGTTGAATGGTTTACCCTTTCAGACTGATCGTCACCGGGACCGGATTGCGGATGATATCCAGGACCGGGGAAGTTTTCTGAACATAACTGCACAATTCCTCAATTTTCTCGCGGGGAGCATTGCTCTTTACCTGATAGGTCAGGCGGATGCCCTCATACCCCGGGCGGACCTCTTCAGACAACCCCAGGAAGGCGCGCAAGTCCAGGTCTCCTTCCATGTCGAATTTCATGCTCTCGACCTCGATCCCCTGTGCAGCCGCATTATAGATAAAGCCCACAGCCAGGCACGATGCCAGTGCGTGCAAAACGGCTTCCACGGCATTCGCACCGGCATTGGCGCTAAGCAACACAGGCGGCTCATCTCCTTCCAGTACAAACGGTTTTGTGCGGGAAGCATCTTCCTGACCGGCGCCATAGAATCCCTGGATAAAGGTGCGGGAATGGCCGCCTTCCAGCCATTCATTGTGGGCGCGAAATTGGAAACGAGCCAGATCGGGATTCTGCTTGATGGCATTGACCGTAGCCACGAGCTGGTCCACATTCACGCCGTTGATGAGGGTTGGAGTTTGGGTGTTCATGGTTTGATTTCCTTTCTTTACCTGATAAAAATAGAATTTTGATACTTTCAAAGGATAAGCAAAAAGAGGCTGCATGTCTCCACTCGAAAGAATGGAAAGGAGAATGGAAAAAGCCAACCAGGTATGGTAGGATGGCTTAAGTCAACACTTTGCTTATACGTTTTATCCCTGAGAAAGCTGTTATGGAAGATAAAGAGCCGCTACTGACCCCAATGAACAAACGCGAGCGGGAGATCCTGGAGCGATTGGCAACCGGTTTATCGGATCAGCAGATCGCCGATGAGCTGATCCTGAGCCTTCACACCATCAAGTGGTACAACCGACAGATTTTTAACAAGCTGGGCGTCAGTAACCGGACGCAGGCCATCACCAAGGCCAGAACATTGGGACTTTTCGGCACGACCGATCAAGTTGCTCCTCCATCTATTCAGGAAGGCGATCAACCACCACTCGTACAGCGCAGGAAGGTGGAGCATCGCGTCTCTTTTACCACCAGCTTCGATGCGACCCGCATCGCTTTTGCGATTTCCGGGAAAGGCCCACCGTTGGTCAAGGTGGGTAATTACATGGGTCATGTCGAATATGATTGGGATAGCCCTGTGTGGGCACACTGGCTGGAGGAATTGACCCGCCATCATACGCTGATCTACTACGACGAACGCGGCTCAGGACTATCGGATTGGAATGCGGAGGATGTCTCGTTCGAAGCGTGGGTGCGCGATCTCGAAGCAGTGGTGGACGCCGCTGGACTTCGAAGGTTCCCCCTCTTTGCGATGTCTCAGGCAGGTGCCGTCGCAGTAGCGTATACGGCCCGACATCCTGACAAAGTGACCAAACTGATTGTGCATGGCGCGTACGCACGGGGCTGGTTGAAACGAGACCTAACCGAGGAGCAGATTGAAGAAGAGAAATTGATGATCAGCTTGATGCGGGTTGGATGGGGACGCGACAATCCTGCCTTTCGACAGGTCTTTGCGATGCAGTTGTTTCCCGATGCGTCCGTAGAACATATACACGCTTTGGAAGAGCAAATGCGTCTTTCGGTTTCTCCGAAAAACGCTGTGCGACTGGAGAGCGAAATGCATCGCATCGACGTTCCCGATCTTGCAACTCAGATCACAGTCCCGACACTGGTTTTGCATTCACATGAAGATGAAGCCGTTCCCTTTGATGAAGGTCGCCTGTTAGCCTCCCTGATTCCGAAGGCCCAATTCGTCGCGTTAGAGAGTAAAAATCACCTATTGACTGAACAGGAAACCGCCTGGCAAAAATTCGTGGCAGCCTTGCGTGGTTTTCTTGGCGAGGGTGATGAGTAACAGCCACATGCATCCCTGCACGATTCGATAAGGGAACATGAGTATGCCATTCTCCGTTTGTTGGCTGAGGGGTTATCCGACCCTACATCGATACAATTGACAAGGAACGCACTGCTCCCACCGTTGAATCAATAATTAAGCTCTTGTAGACCTTCCCCATTTCTGTCGGCGAAGGATTCATGTTGTTTTCCAACCACCACTCGATCAGCGCAAGCAGGGAGGTGGCAATGTGATTCGACGCGATATTGATCGTCACCTGATTGCCTAATCTTTCCAACGGCACGCAGGACTTTTGGAAAATGATGGCAATATTCCGCACAACCTTTCTGCGGACACGTGTCACGCTCTGGCTTTTGAGCAGGATGCGGAAGAGATCGGCTTTTTGCAAGATGTACTCGAAGATGAGCCGCCCTTCTGTTTCAAGAGCGGATGCATCGGACTGTTTCGCCAATGTCTCGATGTGGGTCATTAACTCAACCAATCCTTCATCCAGTACTTCCATCAACAATTGATCGAGAGTCTCGTAATGCCGATAAAATGTGATGTACGCCACCTCAGCGCGTTCTGTGACCTCTTTGATCGTGATTGAGGCAAAGTCTTTCTTTAGGATCAATGAAACCAGCGCATCACGCAACAGGCGGCGGGTGCGTTTGACGCGTGGGTCAATGTTTACGGGGGAGGATTTTCTCGGCATGGTTTTACTCTGCTGGCGAATGTACGGGAGCAAGCTCCCTAAATCCAAAATCCGAACTTTGTTACAAAATGCGGCTTTTTATAACTTTTGTTATATCAACACCAGGTTCGTAATTGACTTGCTCACCGGGCTGGCTACAATACAAACATTGTTACACAGTATAACAAAAGGAGCAACCATGAAAACGATAACAACCAGCGAAGGTAAAACTTGCAAACCTCAGCGCATTCCACACAACGCAAAGTTGACGGTCCCTCAAGTGCAAAATGCCTACGATGAGATCGCCGATCAATACGAGAAAATGGTCTGGTTCGACCAGCACATCCTCGGCGTGGCGCGGCTGAAAAAGAATCTGCTTTCAAAAGCGAACGGCAAAATTTTGGAAGTGGCATGTGGAATAGGACAAAACCTTCAGTTCTTTGCGCCAAACAGCGAGATCACAGCAGTTGATCTGAGTCCCAAAATGCTGGAGGTTGCCCGCGCGAACGCAACCAAACATGGACTGAATGTACATCTCGCCGTGATGGATGCCGAGCATCTTGAATTTCCCGATGGAAGTTTTGACACGGTGGTCTCGACCTTGTCCACTTGCACGTTCCCCAATCCAATCAAAGCGTTGCAGGAAATGAAACGCGTCTGCCGACCGGACGGCTTGATATTGCTTCTGGAGCATGGTCATAGCAATTTGACGTTTCTCGCAAATTATCAAGACCGCCATGAATATCAACACTACGAAGACCATGCAGGTTGCCGCTGGAATCAAGACCCATTAGATTTGGTGCAATCGGCGGGTATCAAGATAGTGAAGGGCAAGCGAAATATTCTTGGTATGTTCCATTCGATTGAGGCAATACCGTAATCACTACCACCGCCCGTCATTGCGAGGGTTGAGGTGCGATAGCACCGAAATCCCGAAGCAATTTCCTACGAGCACAATGTCTCCAACACGACGAGGGGATTGCTTGCCACAGGCACGCTTCGCAGTCGTCGCAACTTGCGCTCACAATGACGGTAACTATATAGGAGTCACCATGACATCCTCCGAACGACGCCATGACCTTGACTGGCTGCGCGTGCTGGGCGTGCTTTTGCTCATTCCCTTTCACGTGGCATTGATCTTCGTACTAGAACCATACACCATTATGTATATCAGGGATGTGGTCAACAGCCCCGCATTGGCTGTCACTACAGGCTTCATCCACATGTGGCACATGCCCATGTTGTTCATGATCTCTGGAGCCGCAACTTATTATGCATTAGGTTATCGCTCGGCAGGACAATACGTCCGTGAGCGTTTTCTGCGATTATTTGTGCCGCTCGCCTTCGGTCTTTTGACTTTTGTCCCGTTCACGATATACATTCAGCACAGCAAGACTCTTTCACTGCAAGAAGGCTATCTTGGATTCTTCCACATTGACTTGAATCAACTGGATGGAATGAACGGAGCATTTACACCCGCTCATCTTTGGTTCATCCTATTTCTGTTTGTATTTTCGTTGGCTGGGTTGCCTTTCTTTCTGTGGTTGCGTTCAGAAAAAGGCGAAGGAGTAGTTGAAAAATTGGAAACAATGAGGCAGCATCCCCTGAGTCTGATCGTGTTTGGGATCCCGCTGACGCTTGCCGCCGCGACGGGAATCCTGGGAGCTATGAATCCGCTGTATTATTTCCTGAACTTCTTGTATGGATTTATATTTGCGAGTGATGAACGGTTTCAGCAATCCATTGATAAATTGACGTGGGTCGCATTGGCGTATGGCTTGTTTGAAGCTTTGATCAATGTGCTGTTGCCGACAGAAAATTATGCAGCCTGGACACCGCAATGGATGGCGCTGGGCTTGACATATCAAATGGGGCGCTGGGCGTTGACGCTGGCGACGCTGGGGTTGGGGCATCGTTTCTTGAATCGCACAAGTAATCTATTGCGGTATACAAGTGAAGCTGCGATGCCGTTCTATTTAATGCACATGACCTTCAGCGTGGCGACAGGCTATTTCGTGATCCAACTCCATTCGCCTGTGGTGGTCAAATATCCGCTGGTCGTTGTGATTGCCACAGGTTTGACATGGCTTGCCTACGAATTAGTAAAACGTTGGAATGTGACCCGCTTATTGTTCGGGATGAAACCCACCAAGAAAGATGCAGCTATTTCTTCCGCTGTTATCATCGCGCAAGATAAAATTTAATTGGAAATAATCTCATCAATTCATTCAGGCATCCATCCACACATATGCCTGAATGAATAAGCGTGTAATGCAAGGGAATGGTGCTTGGGTATAATTCTCACATTCGATCATGCCCATCCTCTTCTATGCCTTCACCCTCTGGCTCGGCGCGTATCTACTGGCGCGCAACTCACAAAAGACGGCAGTCCGCCTTACGGGCTGGGGCTTGCTTGCCTACGCCGTTGCGCTTGCCACACAAATCCTCTTCGACCAATTCATCCTTATCATCCTGCTCATCCCCACGCTGTTATGGATTGGCGCCGCGCTTCACCTATTGCCCGAAGAGAATCCCACACGCCCCATCCTCATTCGCATCTGGCTGTTGGCATCCATCCCGCCTGCCATCCTTACACAACTCAACGCCTGGTTCGCCACGCTTATCATTCTTGCCCTCGTCCTTTGCGCGGGCATGATCGCCAAACTCGCACTCACCTCGCATTTCAGAAATACCTTCGCATTGCTTGCGGTCATCGCCCTCTTCGTCACACTCAGCGCAGGCTTGCTCATCCTACCCCTCAATTGGATTCCGCTCACATGGGGTATGGCGCTCCTCGCTTTCGACCTCATCTTCCTCGGCGTCACCATCACCGCCTGGGACGCCTTCGACGAGGGCGAGTCCATCCGTGCGCACCTCGTCCGTTCATTCGTATCGAATCTTTATTATGCAGGCGCGCTGGCGCTGATCACAGCGCTGTTCACTGATAACTTATCACTTCTTCTCATTCTCCTCACTTTCGGCATCCTCACGCAAACCTTCTCCAACTCGATTCAATCGCTATTGGATTCATTGACTCTGCCGCGCCGCATCAACGATGAACGCCAGACTCTGCGCCAGACTGCGGAAGCGCTTCCGCTTCTCTCCACGCTGGAAACTGATTCAGTGAACGATGAGCAGTTCACCCGTCTGACGCGACGCGCTTTGTCTCACCTTGGTGACCTCCCGAAGTTGGCGACAAATCCGCTTGTGAATCTACTTCTCATCGCAGGGACAAATCCATTAGACCGTGCCCACACGTTGAAATCGCTTTTGATTCAATCCATCCAAAAACTCAAGCCGCAATCGGATGCAAAATTCGGCACGACGGACGAATGGCGTTACTACAATGCTGTTTATTTTCCCTACGTGCTCGGACTTAAACCCTACACCCGCCGCGCCGATTACGACTCACTCGATGACACATCACGCGCCGCCCTCGATTGGTTCCAAACCTCCGTCCCCGAACGGACTCTCCACAACTGGCAAAATACCGCTGCAAGGATGATTGCAGAGGATATAAGAGGTTCATCGTCCTGAGCGGAGTGAGGAGCAGTGTTTGCGACGAACGCAGACGAAGGATGACTATCAATTTGGCACCACATGGCAGTCTTTTTCGTGGACATGGCAGTTTGAAATTCCTACAATGGGCGGTAAAGGAGACAAAACAAAATGAACACAACCTACAACCCATTCAACTTGCACCACATCCTGAATGCGAACGCCATGTTCTCATTCACCAGCGGACTATTCTTCGTGCTCGCCAGAAAACCACTCGGAGAGTTCCTCGGCGCATCGCCAGCTTTGATGATCGATCTCGCTGTTGTCATGTTCGGATACGCGGCATTGATCGCCTTCAACACACAACGCCCTGAGATCAGCCGAGGCTTCACTCTCTTCACCGTAATCGGCGACTCCGCCTGGGTATTGGCGAGCATACTTCTGCTCATCCTGCCCATCTTCAACTTCACAAGCGATGCCAAATGGGCGATTGGCATCACAGCCATCTGTGTGGATATCTTCGCCACCATCCAATTCCTCGAATGGCGCAAGCAAAAGGGACTTTCACCCACATCGTCACTACGGTTTTGAGTAAGATTGTTCAGAAAGAAGAAACGGCCAGGGAGAAGAATACTCGCTGATCTTCATTGGAGAGAAGAACGAAAATAGTCCTGAACAAGCATAATAAAAGGCGGAGAAGATTCTCGGCCTTGGGACAGATGAAAACAGAATCGAAAACGCTTTTGAAAAATTTCCAAACATCTTCTTGCTGACATTGCTATACACTTTCTACCTAGACACCCAGGACGGGCTTGAAACCACTTGCTTGCAGCATTTGGATTGGCTGTCTTCCTTGGTTGTGGCACATTTTCATGTTGACTTGTAAAACCAGGTTCATCGCTCTTTTTGAGCGATGAACCTTTTTATTAATACGATAAATAAGACCCGTATTCACGTCGGGTGATTTAAATTAATTCACGAATTAGGCAACCTCGAAAGTTAACATCCGTACATCTTAGTAATGTGCAAAACGCATAAATGAAATGATGAATTGATCTTGAGGAGAAACTTGATGCAGTTAGGATACTTCCGCCCTGATAACCGTCATTCGCGCTATCACAACCTGTACTTCGCTGGTGCAAGCACACGCCCAAGGACGGGCATGCCAACGGCAATGGTCTCCGGTCGCCAATCTGCACAACGAATTATGGATGATTTGGAAATTTCGTAATGGATCTAATGAAACTCGAACTACGTTGGCTCAACTGCCTGTGGTTGATGATTCCCTTGCTGACATGGAACATCGTCCTTGCGCCAAAAATTACGCTTGAGCAAATTAATTCTGATGCACATTCATCTGCCTGGTTGCTAGCGGCGGAGAACATCACCCGCATTATCGTCTTTGCCTTTCCACTCCTATTGCCATTACAGATTCAAGATGGCTTCAGTAAAACAGGATTGGCGATCTACCTGTTGGGAACATTGTTTTACTTCCTATCCTGGATTCCATTGATCTGGATGCCGAACTCTGTCTGGAGCCAAAGTGCTGTTGGATTACTCGCGCCACGCTTAACGCCATTTCTGCCGTTCTTGGGCATTGCATTGATCGGCCACTCTGTCCTTTACGGGGTTATATCCGCTCTGTTTATCTTGCTGCATACTTTGCATGGGATACAGAATCTAACATCGTAAGAGACTAAAGATTGAAAGGGAAAATGTATGAAACGTGTCATTGTTATTACGGGTGCAAACAATGGGATTGGCTTGGCAATGACCCACTCTCTGCTGGAGATGGGGGAGCGTGTTGCCGCGCTCGATCTCTCGCTTGAAAATCTCGCTCAAAGGCATGCAAACCCTTCGATGGAACTTGGGGCAAGCCTGCTCCCGTTTCGATGTGATGTGACGGACCCTCAGCAGATTCAAACCGTTCTTGACGAAGTTGTTCATCAACAGGGAGGTATTGATGTCCTCATCAACAATGCCTGTCTTGCGCTGTTCATCCCATTCGAGGAACGATCATTAGACGACATCCGTCGCGAATTTGAAGTGAATTATTTTGGGTATCTCAATATGATCCGTGCCGTGTTGCCTGTTATGAAGAAACAGGGGCATGGTGTGATCCATAATTTCAGTTCAGGAGTCGGCTTTACGGGCATACCTGGCATGACTGGGTACACATCCACGAAGGGCGCAATTGAATCGCTCACGCGTACGCTTGCATTGGAATATGCTTCACAGGGAATTATCTTCAATGTTATGCACCCACCATTGACGCGTACACAATCCTCCTCCGGGCTGGGCGTGCCACCCGAAATGATGGCGGACCCCGAGGTAGTGGGGCGCAGACTCGCCAAGCAAGTCGGCAAGGTTGTTCCTGTGTTGACTCCTGATCTCGGCAATGGAATCCAACTCTGGGTTACCTATCATTTCCGCGTGCAAATGGGGAAATTGTTGGCGATGATGACGGAGCGAGCGAAAATGCAAAGCAAGTCCGAGAGTGGAGCATGAAGGCGTCTCTGTTTTCTCCTAAACCCATTACCACTGGGTTATTGTTCATCTGTCCATCGATGGGCTGGTATACGATTTGAAGCCCACTTTTGTTATTACGTTTTGATTATTGATGCCATTACCCGCTTGGAAAAGGTATTCAACAAACGGAGTCTATTAATGAAGAACTATGTCTTACTTTCTGGAGTGATCTTCCTCCTGGTGCTGGTTGCTACCGCTACCGGTATTTTTTATCGCACGCCAGGTTCTCCCATCGAATATACAACGGTGCGTGGAGAGTACGTTACCTTTCAAGGGACCGGCTTGTATCGTTATGACCCTGCCTGGTTCGCCATTGAAGGTATTGTCTGGGATGTGATCAATTTATTCATTGGCCTGCCACTATTTGCTGCGGCAATCTACCTCAATCAGCGCAACTCCTTGCGAGGGAAGTTGTTGTTAGGTGGTTTTTTGTTCTATTTTGTCTACGTCTACTTGATGTTCACGACAGGAGTTGCCTTCAACCGCCTGTTTTTGGTTTATGTGGCAATCTTTGCCTTGAGCTCAGTTGCCTTCTTCTTGAATTTGTCCGGTATCAACGTGGCATATCTGCCTGCACAGGTTTCAGCACGCTTTCCACGCCAAATATTCATTGGATTCACATTCGTGATGAGCACCGTGTTGATCCTTCTTTGGTTAGGACGCATCCTTCCCATCATGATTACCGACCGGTTCCCATCTGATTTAGCTGGGGTGTCGACCCTTGAAACTCAGGGTCTCGATCTGGGGATGGTCGTCCCTTTGCTGCTCTCGACTGGAATTTTGTTGTGGCGACGCTCTCCGTGGGGATACCTGCTGGCAAGCATCAGCCTGACCCACGGGTTTATGATGTTCATCAGCATTCCAGCATGGATTGTTGTGCCCTTGATCCAGAATGGGAAGATCAACCTCATCGAAGCCGGTCCATTCCTGGTTGTATCACTATTGGGGCTTGTCTTGGCGGGCACGTTCTATGCAAATGTGCAGGAAGAGAAAGCACTCTAGCTTGAACCAACGGTTTGTGGATGTTAGGAGCGGGGTAGCACATGACGAAACGTGGGTCGTCGAGCGAAATGGTTTTATATCCTTATCGGGTACACAATTCATCATCTTGTGTCTCAAGAAGTAGGAGTTGAGCATTGAATAAAAGACAATTAAACCCAAGCCTAAGCCGCCGGGATTTTCTGAAACTTCTGGCGGCTGCCGGTGCAACCGCCGCAGGCGGGTATGTTCTTTCTGAGTATACGCCGTGGTTAAACTACGACGAACAAGCCAACTATATTCACAAACCCTTTGAAAAGGAATCGACTGTGTTGACACAAATGCGAGAACTTGTCCGTTATGCTACGCTGGCAGCGAATGGGCACAATACCCAGCCGTGGAAGTTTGCCATCGAAGGCAATGCTATCGAAATCTATCCAGACTATACGCGCCGTTTATCCGTCGTTGACCCCAATGACCGCGAATTATGGATCAGCCTGGGTTGTGCGCTGGAAAACTTGATAATAACAGCACGCACTATGGGATATGAACCCGAGGTAACCTATCCTGATACTGCGGATTTCATCCACGTTCGTTTGACATCAGATACCCTACAGCATAGCCCTTTGTTTGACGCGATGCCACTCCGCCAAAACACGCGCTCGGAATATGACGGTCAACCCATCAAGAGAGATGAACTTGACCAGCTACAGGCGTTGCCAGCGGAACCAGGCGTGGTATTGCACTTTATTACAAATCAGATTGATCTGGAGACAGTACTGGAGTATGTCAATCAAGGCAATTTAAGTCAGTATGCTGATAAAGCATTTCTGGATGAGTTGATTCATTGGTTGCGTTTCAACAAGAAAGAAGCCTTGGCATTGCTTGATGGTTTATATTCGCGCTGTTCAGGGAATCCAGAAGTGCCGCGGTGGCTGGGTCAGATGTTTGTGGCGAGCATTAAACCGCAGGAGCAGGCTGATACGGATGCCAGGAAATTACGCAGTTCCTCAGGCGCGGTTTTGGTGACCTCGGCGTCAGATGATAAGTCTGCCTGGGTACGTACAGGACAGGTCTACGAACGCTTGGCGCTCAAGCTGACGTCATTAAATATCAAATCGGCTTTTCTAAACCAACCCATCGAAATAGCAGATGTTCGCGGGCAGTTCCAAAGTGCCATAGGTATCGGAAATGCTCTGCCACAATTGCTTGTCCGCTTCGGCTGTGCTGACCCCATGCCGCGTTCTCTTCGTCGTTCGGTGGAGCAAGTGCTTATGTAGCCCCCTCTTGGAGTAACTTTTATGACAAAAATAGTTGATTCATATCGTTTTGTTGGCGGCATCACCAAAAGAATGGTCAAATCATGGATCCAGCTTGAAGCGCCGCGTGACATCCCTTGGACAGCTCTATCCAAGCCCTTATCCGATTGCACTGTGGCACTGATTAGTACCGGAGGGATCGCTCTTAAAACGGATGTTCCCTTTGATCAAGAAGGAGAGCACAAGAATCCCTGGTGGGGCGATCCGTCTTATCGAATCATTCCCCAGACCGCGCGCACAGACGATATCCGTGTATATCACCAGCACATTGATCCAAGTTTGGCTGAACAGGATTTGAATTGTTTACTCCCGACAGAACGGCTCGCTGAGTTAGTTGAGATGCAGAAAGTTGGCCGCGCGGCGCAATCACACTATTCAATCATGGGGTACATCCTTGAGCCGCAGGAGTTACTTAATAAAACGATACCGGCAATCACCGAACATCTTCAGGCAGACGGAGTGGATGTCGTAGTACTGATACCAGCCTGACCGATCTGTTGCTGGTCCGTGGGACTGGCTCAACGAGAGATCGAGCGTGCAGGGATCACGACTGTTACCTTATCGAACATACCCGATTTGACGGCAGCAGTGAGTGTGCCGCGTCTCGTGGCAATCGAACACCCATTTGGACAAATCATGGGAAATCCCGGAAATAAAGAGGTACAGCGGACAGTGCTTTGGGACGCGCTGGAAACGGTGGAGAAAATGAAGATACCAGGCAGTATTAAGCACTTGCCGTACGAATGCTCCGGGACAGGCAACGAATCACAACGACATCAACCGCCTCCAATTGTAAGTTACTTGATACGACATCCATGGGATTTGCCGAGACTGCTTTCAAGAAATATTCCGTGAGAGTTATGAGGAACATATGAAACGATACCCACTATTATCTTTCTTCTTGCTGACCTTTGGGATTACCTGGGGGCTGGGTGGTCTGTATTTCCTCTTTCCTTCTCAAATTAGAGCGATCTCTGGCGCTAATGCCCAACGCAACCCGTTATTCTTTCTGGCAGCCTACGCGCCTATGATTTCCGCGCTGATTGTAATTGGAGTGACTCGAGGTGTTCCTGGCTTTATCGCTTATCTCCGACGCTTGCTACACTGGAAGGTAAATATTTTTTGGTACTTGCTGGTCTTAGTGGGTATCCCTGTCCTGCACTTGGGCAGCGTGTTGATAAGCTACATTCTTGGAACTTCCGAAGCTCTTACCTTTTCTCTTTCATCTTGGTATATGGCCCTGCCCGTTGCCCTTTCACGTCTCTTCCTTGACCCTGGCGCGACAGAAGAGTTGGGATGGCGCGGTTTCGCTTTGCCTCTTCTGCAATCAAAGTTTAGCGCGCTATGGTCAAGCATTATCCTCGGCAGCATTTGGGCTGTTTGGCATCTGCCAGCTTTTTATATCTCCGGTTTAAATCAAAGCACGCTAACATTTCCTATATTCTTCATTGTCTCGATCTGCTTGGCAATTTTGATGACGACACTCTACAACCGCACCGGCGGAAGTATTCCGCTCATGATCCTGTTCCACTGGCAAATCAATGACCCGTTGCGACTGAGCAATCTGCAAGGTGCCTATATGGTGATGGCTGTCTTGCTGGTTGTTCTGGCTGTTATCGTGATCGTTGTATCCGATCCCCAATCTCTTGGTAAAAGTAAAGTCACAGAAATTATACCGACATGACCAAAGATGACAAATCATAAAAGCTGGCTAAACTGAAACCTGTAAAAAGCACACAATGATCAGACTTCGTACTTTCTTCATCATCTATGGAACAGCCAATGTAGGCTTGATTCTCTACGGCTTGCTTGCCATGTTAGTCCCCACTATTCTTCTGGAATCCTTTTCGCTTCACGTATACCAATTTCCACCTGATGCTACTCTCGCGGTCGGGTATCTTTTAGCCCTGTTCCGTTTGCTTGGTTTATTTAATCTGATCCTTGGCGTTATCGGACTTGTTCTGTTATGGCGGTATCGAATCAGCCATCAAGTCTGGTTGATATATACTGTCATTATTCTCACAGTCTTTTCTTATCTGGGTCCAATTATCCTGGATAACACTGTTGGAAATATTGGCTATTTTGAGATTATCGAACACATTATTTTTGTCAGCATGCTTATCGCGGCAATCCTCATGCTCTTCAGGAGAAAAACAAATGATTTCTCTTGAACTTAAGCGGTATATATTGTTTGCAATCCCATTCTTACTGATTCCCAGCGCTGGATTCATGTTTGTCTCAGGATCAAAATGGCTGGGAAAAGAAAAAGGATACCTGCTTGGCTTCCTCTTTTACTGGACAATCTGGGGCTTGCTCATACCGCTGATTCTTCTTGGGACGCAGAATTTTCCTCCCCTCTTTGTGGACGGTTTGGGTATCAGGAAGTCGAAACAGGATACATTACCTTGCTGGGAGCATGTGGACAGACTGACCACGTATGGCATGAGGAAGAAAATCGAAGCGAATTTATGGAAAGAAAAGCACTGCGAGAATCTCTGAGCTTTGCCCTAGATGTTAACGATTATCGTGATTTTCTAGGATTATCCGCCGAATTGATGAGCGACGAAAGGCTATTGGTATCCATGCACGAAACCAGGAGTAGCTCAAAGTTCATTCCGAATGAGGCAAGAAGAGAAAGCTTGGTATGGCTTGCACAGCACAAACCGCTGGAATAAGTACAACCCGTCAAAAAGGAAGCTGCCACTACCGCCAACAACGATTCCTTCCTTGACGACAGGGTAGCGACACCAGGGTATCAATCCTACTAAAATTGAATCCGTTGAAGTCAAAACTGCCAATTTTCCGCCTTATAACTGCAATCGGATCAGCCCAGAGTGGCATATATCATGTATATGGGTATAAATTTAGACCTGCTCGGTTTATGCCCACCATATAGAGAACAAAAAGTCAAAAACGAATGAACACCCCTACGTATAGGGGTGTTTTCGTTAAAACATTTCTATAAACAATCCACACCCCGATAATTTACCTCAACGACTCAAGTATCCTGCTACTCATATGTCTATTGCGCAAGTTCAATTATATTTATTGCAATGTTCTACACAATATTTCAATCAAATTTATTGTGGCTCGAACTCCATTTTCTGATCTAACCTTTTTTCCGATCTCAGCAGCCCTTCGTCGAATTTCAGAGGTGCGAGTCCCTCCTTCAATTGCCTGTTGAAGTTTTTTGGCCGTCATTTTTTTGAATGGAATTGGAGTAGGTCCGACCCCTAATTTAGCAATCCGCTGTCCCCAATAAAATTGATCGAAAACAAATGGGATTACGCAAGAGGGCACACCTGAACGGAGTGCATAGGCTGTTGTCCCTGAGCCACCGTGATGAAAGATCATGGACATGCGGGGAAAGAGCCAGTTATAAGGGGCATAGTCGATTTTAAAAACGGTATCGGGTAGGGATATCTCTCCAAGCCCGCCCCAGCCCGAATGAAGAATGCCCCGTTGACCGCTTCGCTCCAAGGCTTCCAGAATAATTTCCGTAGTCCGGCGCGGATTCTTGACCGGCATGCTTCCAAATCCAATGAACACTGGCGGTTTGCCAGCATCCAGAAAACCCAACAGGCCTTTTGGAGGATCCCAGCGTTTCTCTTCAGCAAACCAATACCCAGTGATATGAATATGTTCGTTCCAATCGGCGGGACGCAGTACGACGTGTTCACTGAATCCATTCAGGATCGGGAATTTCCGCGTTCCGAGTTGGTCAAAGTACCCATTGCGAGGCAGAGGTGGAAGTTTAAGTGTTTGGGTTCGCCACTCATTGATCACAGAACGAAACATCTGCCACAAAACCTTCTCCCCAATAGAATAGGTCATCCGGTTATAGCCGGGCAGAGGCAGGTTTGGGAAACCCATCAACGGCATTGTGTCCGTGCGCGCCAATGGAATGACAGACGCCAGCATCATTGGCAGGTTGTATTTTTCTGCCAGGTCAAACCCGTACAAACCGCCGGGTAGTTGATTGATGATCAAGTCTGTTTCACCCAAATGAGGGTCAGACAGGCTCCGTGCATATCCCTGCGCAAGGTTAGTGAATGATCGTACCAAACCAAGCATATTTGTTGCGCCACCTGCGACCACTGCCTGCGCATCGCCGGGGATGGGATGAAAATCCAGTCCAATCTCAGCGACGAGAGGGGCGAAACTCTCGAACGTAATAAAGCGGATTTGATGTCTTGCAGATTTCAACCCACTGCCAAGCACGGCATAAGGCTGAACGTCACCGCGAGAGCCAAGGGCTAGGAGGGTGATATGCATGGCGTTGCCTTAGCCCTTCCACAGCACCTTACAATCCAGATCATCACAAGCCGTCAATGATCTTTGCAACATGCGCATCCAGACATGCATCCATCGTTCGTTGATGCCGCCGCGACAATATTCGGTGGCAATGTAAACGCCCATAGCGACGCACAAACGATAATCGTCGTAAAGTCGTTCCCATGAATAATTAGAAACACCATTTTGGAGCAGGGTTTCATAATAGTGTTTTAGGATGGGTATTTCACATTGTCTGCGCAGTTCCACATCCCAATCCAGCACAATGGCATAGGCAATGTCATAGACTCCCAGCCAGGTGGTCAAGCCCCAGTCAAAAGGCTGACGGTCAATGATGTAGAGCGGACGATCCCCATCACGCGGTACCAGCACATTCGATGAGCCGACGTCGCCATGAATCACCGTAAAGCCGTTCAAATCCTGCGAACGATGGATCAATATCTGCGGATGTTTGGCATACAACTCACGGATGAGATCAACCCAATGCGGTTTCAACTCCGCCGACTTATGTTCAAGGATATGACCCGCGCCTGGTTCGGCAATCTTCACCCAATTCTGGATATAGTTCGCATCATGCCCACCCACGCCTGATTCTGTCAACCGAGCCTTTCCCCACCAACGGGCATGCAAGATCGCCAAGCCTTCGGCAAGCGCGAGACCATAGTCAAGAGTTGGAGTTTTATCGTACGCTTCGATGTGTGTTTCAGAAACATCCTCCAGCAGGAGGTGATAGCGGTTTATTTCTTTGGAGTACGCCGCATCATAACAACGCAACAACGGAGCGTTCTTGACATC
>DYGV01000106.1:8179-13830 GCA_020724505.1 Anaerolinea thermophila | reverse complement strand
TTTATCCAGCGCCTCGCTGCCGCGCAGAGCCGCGTCCACCTCATAGTTTTGGCCTGTGAACTAGATGCGCAGCATGTTGGAGATATCTATATCATCTTCTACGATTAGCAAACGAGATTTACCCATCTCGGCCTCCCTATGCAGGATCGCTTGGCGTTGTTAAAAGAAACCAGGTTTGGAGATCTTTTAGCATTTTAACGAATTTATATCCAATGACTCAATACCATGATACCACAGCATAGCTGCGACTGTGCATAGTTTATTGTAGAAAAATTATACAGGCAATAAAAGCCGCCTAAATTCTATTCTTCGCCCGTCTGCGCACCTTTTCGATCTGCTCCGGCGTGACAGGATGTTCGAAGGACCGGAAACCACTCAGGCGAAACCCATGCCGCTCGGCGATCTCTGTGATCTCTTCCACGCGCTGGCGGGTGATGTTTTTCCCCAATGTATAATCCTCAAAATGACCCTCCAGAGTCAGCGCCATGGTTTCAGCCATACAGGCGTAGGCTTTTCCAGGTGGAAAGCCGAAGTCAAAGTGGAAGTCCACCTCCCCCGGCACTTCGACCATACCGCCGTCAATCACCAGCACGTCCTCCCGCGCGGCTGCCACGGCGGCGGCTACGTCTCTCGGACGGGCCACATCACATACTACGCTTCCCGGCTGAAGGTCTTCGGGCTGAATGATTGCGCCCACCGCGCTGCTTACGGTGAGGATCAGTTGCGCCCGGCTTAAGGTGTGCAGGTCCGTACTGGCGTGCAGGCGCGCTCTGGCTGTCGCCTTGAGTTGATCCTGCAATGCGATCAATGCTTCGCTGGATCGGCTGATCAAATATAGCTCGGCTGCCTCGCCGGCCAGAATCTCTGCACATACCCGGCCGATGGCGCCGGTTGCACCAACCACTGCCGCCGTAGCATTTTTCATGGAGATATCCATCAAACGCGCGGCTTCGCGCACTGCTTGCAAGGCTACCGCTACAGTATAAGCGTCTCCAGTAGTTACCGGAATATCCAGATGGCGCGCTACGGTGATGCCTGCATCTCCAACCACGGAGGTGAACGCTCCAAGGCCGAGGATCTTTGCCCCCAGTTTTTCCGCCATGCGACCCGCCTGGATGATCTTTCGATAGACGGTTTTCTCCGGCAGCGAAAGCATGCGCGCTGGCGTCAGCGGACAGGCGATGAACCAGCCTTTGATTTGCTTGCCTGTGGCTTGAGAGGTGATGCCGTCAATTTGCGAAATATAGATGGGTGGAAAGAAGGTGGATAAAAAGTTGATCTGGCGTTCGCTGAACAGGCGTCCCCATAAAGGGTATTTGCGACTGACATCGCGCTTGACATCAATCGGATGGATGATAAAAGCAAAACTATCCACGGTTTACCAGCTTTCTTCTCTCCTTTCATCTTTACGAGGGTACAGTCGTGGGTGAAGATTGGCAAAGGATAAGCGATGATGATCGCTCTCTTCATAGTGAACGTCGCGCTCAATCACCCTACGCTCTTTCGAGGCCACCAGCACCACGTCCGATTCAATGGTGCGAGCAGGGAAGATGATCAGGCCAGAGCCCAGGCGACAATTATGCCCCACGCATCCACCCAACACCGGACGATTTGCCAGGCTGAGCATTCCGTTGCCATCCAGTGCTCGCAGCGGAGCAGGCAGCAGGTTGAAATCGGTGAAGGTCGAGCCGGCGCCGATAAAGGTGTTTCTGCCAACCACGCACATTTGCAAACAGGTGTTCTGCGCCACCATGCTGTTGTCCATAAGGGTGGTCATAAATAACGAAGCCCTGAAGGGCAAAAAGGCGCCATCGCCAACCACAGAAAGCATCAACTGACAGTCCTGGGAGATGTTCACGTTATCGCCGATGATGCAGTTTTCGATGATCGCGCCGGCGTTGATCGTGACATTATTGCCGATGGTAGTGGGGCCATGGATGATCGCCCGTGGGTCAATGACGCAGTTTCGCCCAATCTTCACCAGTTCGGAACATTCCAACACCTGCTTGCCTTCGAACATGGCTTTCGCCAGAATGCGCAGCTTGAACGCCCACTCACGATTCAGCCGTTCCTCGAAGCGCGCCCCGCGGGTGAACAGGCCGAAAACGACATCCGCGATGAATACATGCACCCATGAGTCAATGGCTATCAGGCTGCGTTTGGGCACCTGAAAAACCAGGTCGCCTTGCTCAAACGCCATATAAGTGGGAACGTGGTAATATCCTGCTTCGGTGCATTGTAGATCAATCACCAGCGGCTCGATCCCCTGCATGGAGCTCCAGTCGCGCTGCTCCTTACGAATGCCTTCGGGGAAATACCATAAATCGGCCAGATACACATCCTCATCGTAGGAGGTATATGAGGTGGAAAGCGGTAGGGCGTGTTCACGGAAGGGTGGGTCGTCTGCTGAGAATGCCGCTCGGCTGGGCGTGCGCCGTTTTTGCGCTGCTTCTAAAAACGCCTGGATATAGTGGGCGTCGAAATAAAGATTGTCGCGATGTACCAGGCAAGGCTCATTGGTTTCTGGCAACCTGTCGCCTGGGGCGACTTCAAACTCGCGGCTGGTATAGGGTGCAAGCACATCCCGCTGGTTGAGCCAGAGAGGTTTATTCATGATGCGCAAATCACGCGCCCGTTCATTAAACGGCGAGATGAAGCGGTCGTCTTGCAAAATGATCTTGAGGAACTTCTGCATCTCTGGCGAACCTGCGTTCAAGAAATCGGGTGATCCAGAAAATCGCGCAGCAGCGCCATGAAGCGCGGCGGATCATCCAACATGGGGAAGTGGCCGGCATTGGAAAAGCGTTCGATGCGGCAGTTTGGCAGCCCTGCTAGCAATGGCTTCCATTGCTCGGGGTGAACGACAATATCCTTATCGCCATACATGCCCATCACCGGCGCCTGAATCTGCGGGAGATGGGGTCTCAGATCGGTCTCGCGCAACGAAGCGATGCTGAGCAAGAAAGATTCTAGCGTGGTCTGCGATAAATCTCTATCCATCATCTCCGGCCAGCGGGGATCGCGAGTATAGAATGGGGAGAGCAAGCGGAAGCCAGCGCGCAATCCCCACAGATTGTGATAGACCAGATAAGCAACTGCCTTACGGCCAAAGAGTTTCAATAACAAAGACAAAGAGGAACCTACGATGGGCGATCCAATCACCACGACTTTGCGTACCCGCTGCGGATATTGGATTGCTACGGACAGGCTGACAGTGCCGCCCATGGAGTGCCCCACCAGTGGGGCGCGCTCAATCCCCAGTTGCTCCATGAATTGGTCAACCAGGCTGACGAAATCCTGCACCTTGTAAGAAGCGCGCTTTTTGCCCGATTCCCCGAACCCCCAAAAATCCAGCGCATAGGTGCGGTAGGATTGCCCCAGATAGGCCATGGTTTCTTGCCAAAGCCCCCACGATCCCAGCCACCCATGCAGCAAAATTACCGGGCGACCTCGCCCATATACTTCGTAATGTACGATGCCCTGGTCGGTGGTAAAGGATGACACAGCCGCGCTCCCGCAACTCGTTTCTCGCGCTCCGTTGCCTCGAACTCAGCCAACGGGAGCAGGCGGTGAGTTATCCGCCCCCTTTTGACTCCATGTCGGCTAATATGCTATAGAGAAGTTCCAAGAGCACGTTCTTCACCATCTCTTTTTCGGTGGCGACACACGGCAATAATTTAATCTTGGGGTCTAAGCGCAGTGCGATGCGCATGTCGTCAATTTCCCAGGCGTCTTCGCGATCTTGTTTGTTGGCGGCCACCACATACGGGGTGGGGGCATAGGCGCGAAAGGTCTCCAGGATGCTGCGCGCCTCGCGGAAAGTCTCAGGTCGGGTGCTATCCACCATCACCACAAAGCCCAGCATTCCTTCAGAGAGGATTTCCCACATGAAATCAAAGCGCTTCTGGCCGGGCGTGCCGAACAGGTAAAGCACCAGGTCTTCATCTACCGTAATGCGTCCAAAGTCCATTGCCACCGTGGTCGTTTCTTTGACCCGTTCGGATTCGGTCGAGATTTTGCGCTCTGTAGAAACCACGTCAATTTCGCTCACGGAGCGGATGAATTCTGTTTTTCCTGCATTAAATGGGCCGGTGACCACCATTTTTACGGTTTGCATAAGGCGTTATCCTTCGTCTGGGAGTATCATCGGCGTCAGGCCAATTAGAGAGAACGGATCCGGTTGATCAGTCGGTTGATCAACGATTTTTGCTCTTCAGGGTTAGGCTGTGTTACAGGGATGCGACTGGCAACTTGGGGTGGCGGAGCCGGCCGCGGCGCGCCTTCAGCTCGCACTAATTCCACCAACCCAGCTTGCAGCAACGCATACACGATTTTGCGGATTTGTAAATCCGACATCTTGGTTGCCCGGGCGATCTGGCGGATGGTATTCTTGGGGTTGATGTAACGCACCACCTGCCATTCCTCCACCGAAAGGTTGAAATTGCGGATGTTTGCCCCTGGGCGATCGGCGAATTTCAACGCAATGTCCAGGTTGGGAATTTCGTCCTGGAGCTGCTCCAGCTCGCGCAATTGCCGCGCCCCTTCGATGATGATGTTTTCGAGGCTTACTCGCACCGTAATTTTGTCATCGGGGGGCAGCAGGTCGCTTTCGAAGCGGAAGAAGCCCTCCACCCAGGTGAACAGGCGGTTGACAATGGCGACAAAGTGATTTTGCAGACTGACAAGAATATCTTGTTGATTAATGTAGTTGGCGTTGACCAACAGAAGCCCCAATTCTTTATCGCTCATGTTCCCCGCCCTCTCTTTAAGGGCGCGGTACTGAGGCGCGGTAAGCTTCTTGGCTTGATACAGTATGGTCACCAGGCTGTTATCTTCTTGCCCAGCCTGGGCATACGCCAACTTGCCTTCGCGGAAACTGACCAATACTTTTTCGTTGGGGCCGTCTACGATCAACGTACCTGTCTTCTGAGCCAGGTTGATCAGGCGGAATAGGTGCGTAACCGTGTAGTCGCGTAGATTGCCCTTCAGTGCCATACAGGCCTCAGTGCAGGGTTATGGAGAGTGGTTGCCATGTTCATACAAACAAGGCCATTATACTTGCAAGGCTAACAAGCGTCAAACATTAATGGAAGATGGGAAAACTTATTTCAGTTCACCGAGCAATATGGTCGTTGCAGAGTCTCTTTATCCAGCGTCAATCAACCCCGTGCGGATTGCAAAGCGCACCAACTCGGCGCTGGAATGCATGTTGAGTTTGCTCATAATGCGCTCGCGATGGCGGGCGACGGTCTTCGGACTGATTCCCAGCGCTTCGCCAATCTGCACGCTGGTCATCCCTTGCGCCACCCGTTCCAACACCTGCAACTCGCGTTTCGATAGCGCTTTCAAGCCATTGCTGATCGAATCGGCAAGCGTCGCCCCCGGGCTCGCCCGTTCTTGCTCCTGACACTGCGTGCGCAGTCGGAGATAATCGCTGAGCAGCCATGAAGCTAGGGCGGGCTGTAGATATACTTGTCCCGAAGCCACAGCCTGAATGGCTTCTACCAAGTCTTCAGCGGCTACCTGTTTGGTGACATACCCATCCGCGCCAGCCGCCAACATCTCGAAGAAATATTGCTCGTCGGCGTGCACGGTGAGCGCCAGAACTTTACATTGTGGGCAAACTGCTTTGATCTGCCGAGTGGCTTCCA
>DYGV01000106.1:0-8169 GCA_020724505.1 Anaerolinea thermophila | reverse complement strand
AAAACGGCTTGGTCAGGTAATCGTCGGCCCCCAGCTCGAGGCCGATCAACTTGTCCGTCTCTTCCACCCGCGCGGTGAGCATGATGATGGGCACGTCGGACTCGCGCCGGATGGCCCGCGTCACGTCCAGCCCATCCATCCCCGGCATGGTGATATCCATGATAATCACGTCCGGCGAGAGTTCTTTAGCCAGTTGCAGAGCAGCCTCCCCACTGCCCGCCTGAGCGATTACCTGCAACCCCGGCTGCGTGTCTAAAAATGCCTTTAATCCGGTTCGCACAACCTCATGATCGTCAACCAACATGATACGAATATCTACCATGGCGCGCCCTCCAGTTTTGCTGCTTCTATCGCGTTATCTAGATCATTCTTTTCGTTTTTTATAGAGTTTGTTTTTTCGATTGGGATGCGGGCTTCGATTTGCGTTCCTTCTCCGGGGGCTGAATCAATGATTAGTTGGCCGCCAATGGATTCGGCTCGCTCGCGAATTCCCGCCAACCCCAAACTGTCTGGCGTGGATAAAATCGTCGGAACATCAAATCCTTTCCCCCAGTCCGTCACCCGCAGCCTCACCTCTTGTTCGGTGAATTCCAGATCAATTTTCGCTTGTTGCGTTTCTGCGTGCCTGGCGACGTTGGTGAGCGCCTCTTGAGCAATGCGATACAACACAGTTTCAGCCATCTTATCCAGTCGCCGTTTCTCTCCGTGGATGTTTAACTCCACCTGTAGTCCAGAGCTTTTTTCATGTTCCTCTGCCAGATATTCTAAACCCGAAGCCAATCCCAAATCATCCAATAAAGCCGGGCGCAAATCGCGCACCAACCGATAGATGCCCAGCGACATCTGACGGCTTAGCCGTTGCAGGTTCTCATATTGTTTGTGGATATTTGCATTTGCTGGCAAGGCTTGCTTCAGCGCGGCCAGATGAAAGGTAAACGCCGTCAATACTTGCGCCGTCTCGTCGTGCAATTCGCGCGCGATGCGCGCCCGCTCTTCTTCTTGCGCCAGAACGATGCGGCGCGTCAGTTCGCGGCGCATCGTTTCTCGTTGGATCAGCTCCTGTTGGAGCTGATCCAGCGCCGCGGCGCGCGCTTGTTGGGCGAATAAGAACTGGGATTGCCGCTCTTTCTCTAAGGAATTAACCACGAAGATCAGGCTCAAGGTGATCAGGGTCGCCATAGCTGCGCGCACTACTTGTACTGGGAAACCCAATGCACTCAGAAAGGTTGCAGTATTCAACCAGTTGGCGGGAAAGGTATCCAAAGGCGGAGCGACAAGCTGGGTAAAGCCATACAGAAAAAAGCCGAGCGCGGCGCTGTGCATCCCGGCTCGCAAGCTTTTGCGTCGCTGATACTCACCGTTGGGCAACTGGCGCAGCAGTCCCATCGCAGCCAGCCACGCCCCAGGTACCGCCAATAGATACCGCACCGATGCATCCAGATGTTCCAGGCGATCTTCGTGCGCCCCCCACACGATTGCCGCGCCCAGAATCACTAACGCCATATATCCAATAAGCGCGATATTCCAAAGCGCCCATTCTCGGCGCGGCAAGGGGCGGCTGAGCCATAACATGCGTAGGCCGAAAATCATCAATGCCAGGAATGATATGGCCAAGATAACCACCCGTAACCTTCCCATAAAAACCGGATCCTTAAATACCAGCCAGTCGCTTTTGTCCAGGAACATCTCCAACCACTCATGGCTGCCATGCACGAAACCAAATACTGCCAACGGGCGTAACGCTCTGGCTTCCGCCAGCGACGGCGAACGACCCGACTCGAACAGCATCGCCAATCCCATGCTGAAGAATGCTAATCCGTAGATGAAATAAACCAGGGTGATGTCCATGATAGGTTACGCGGTTGCCTATCTAAATAGTATTTTCGCTATGCCGTTGAATTATTCCTCGCCCCTGTCCCTTCTCCTCTCCTAATGTTGGGAGATGAAAGGGGTTCGGGGAAGAGGTGAGAGTGAAATAATACCAATTTACCGAAAAGAACCAATAAAATCAATGATTGAGGCTCTCTTAATTATATACTAATCTTTCGCCCTCACCGCGCCAATATTGGGGTATTTTACTCAAAGAGGAGCAGCAAAAAGTGCCCAATTGCCTGTGATGGGTCATGGGTATTCTCATCTTTCATTCATAAATTGTGCTAAAATACCCAATGGTTTGCCTCATAAACCTATGCAGCGACCTGGGCATCTCACATGCAGGATCACAACGTGAAAGCTTAAGGAGTAACTACATGAAAAAATGGATCGTGGTTGTTTCCTTGTTGATATTCGTTGCTTTGCTCTCTGCCTGCGCCGGTCCACAGGGGCCTCAGGGTCCGGCGGGGCCGGCCGGGCCGGCTGGTCCGGAAGGTCCGCAAGGCCCGCCTGGCCCTGCAGGGCCGCCTGGCCCTCCCGGCAAAGACGCTGCCGCTAACGGGGCCACGTACATCGGCGACGCTGTCTGCTCCGGCTGCCACAAGGATATTTATGATACATACATGAAATCCGGCCACCCCTGGAAGCTGAACAAAGTGGTGGATGGTCAGCCGCCGCAATATCCTTTCACCAAGATCAGCCAACCGCCTCAAGGTTACACCTGGAATGATATTCTCTACGTCATCGGCGGCTACAACTGGAAAGCGCGCTTCGTGAATAAGGAGGGCTATATCATCACCGATGAGCCTGGCAAAAGCGGGAACGCCGAATATCTGAATCAATGGAATTTCGCCAATCAACTGCTAGGCAAGAGCGCCGGTTGGGTGACCTACAAATCGGGCGTAGAAAAGCTACCCTATGACTGTGGTTCGTGCCACACCACCGGCTATGATCCAAACGCGGTCAATGAACTTCCGGGCATTGTGGGGACCTGGGCGCAAGAGGGTATTCGCTGTGAGGAATGCCACGGTCCGGGGAGTCTACACGCCAGCAACCCGCGTGGTTTTGCCATGCGAGTCAACCGCGACCCCGAAGAGTGTGGCAAATGTCATCGCCGTGATGCGGTGGAAGCCGTGGATGCAAAGGGCGGGTTTATTGAACACCACGAGCAGTATGAAGAACTCTATCAGGGAAAGCACGTGACGCTCACCTGCGTCACCTGCCATGATCCGCACAAAGGTGTTGTCCAATTACGGCAGGTCGGCGAGCCTACCACGCGCACGCAGTGCCAGAACTGCCATTTCAAACAAGCTCAATACCAGAAGAACGCCAAACATATGGCGATGAATTTAGCCTGTGTCGAATGTCACATGCCCAGGATTATCAAATCCGCCTGGGGCGATGCGGCAAAATTCCAGGGCGATATTCGCACCCATTTGATGGCGATTGATCCCACACAAATCGGTCAATTCTCCGAAGATGGCTCGGTGGCGCTGTCTCAGATCGGGTTGGATTACGCCTGCCGTCATTGCCATTTGCCAGACACCTCGGTGGCGCGCAGCGATGAGGTGTTGATGGATGCGGCTGCAAATTATCACTCGCCGCCGTCTGTCCCCTGAGCTTTCTTTGCTCTCGAATTGTTCTTCGAGCGCGCTGTGCTTCCCGGCGCGCTCGAAATTTTATATTACATCTATCTATGATAGAAAATGACATTTCTTACTTATTTTTCACTCATAATACTCTTAGAATGATAGGGTAAATGACCAAATCTTCCTGTTGAAATTAGGGTAATTTACCCACGGGATGGAGCAGAGAAATGACTAATTTCAAACTGAATCGCAGACATTGGGGTTGGCTGACTTTTGCCCTCGTGTTTGGCATCAGCCTGTTTCTTGGAGCCCTGTTGGGCCTGTCAAAACCGGCCATCGCTGCGCCAGCGGATCATCCGCCAGCGCAAGCGACAACTTACGCTGGCTCGCAGGCCTGTGCCGCCTGCCATAAGGAAATTCACGCCGATTGGACCGCGACGCGACATGCGAATGCTTTTTCATCGCCCATCTTTCAGCGCGATTGGTCGGAGCTGAGCAAACAAACCAGTTGTTTGCAGTGCCACACGACGGGTTTTAACCCTCAAGACGGCGCTTACGCCGACGAGGGCGTAACATGCGAAGCTTGCCATGGCCCCTTTCAGCCCGATCATCCGGCAGCTCAAATGCCAATCAAGCCCACCGCTGATCTTTGCGCCACCTGCCATAAAAGCACCACCGATGAATGGCGCGCCAGCCCGCATTCCGCTGCTAATGTGCGCTGCCAATCGTGCCATAACCCGCACGCCCAGACGCCCATGGCAGATTCCATCACTGCCCTTTGCACCAACTGTCATAAGGAGCGCGGCGACTCCTTCACCCACAGCACCCATGCAAACGTCGGTTTGGAATGCTCCAATTGCCACATGTACACCGCCCCGCGGGAAGGCGATCCCATTGGCGGCCTGGTATCCACCGGACACACGTTCTCGGTTGGCTCCGAAGCCTGCATTGGCTGCCACCAGGACACAGTTCACACCCGCGACGAACTGGTGAAATTGGGCGGGGTTGTGATCCCTACCCCGGAAATTGATGTGGAGGAATTGCAGCGGACGATCCAATCTCAAGAAGAGCTGATCAGCAATCTGCGAGTTGCCGGTCAATCCCGGCTCTACACGGGGCTAATCCAGGGTGCTATCATCGGTCTTGTCACCGGCGGCGCGGCGGCCTGGATTGTAAGTCGGCGTATTCGCGTGGTTGAGGTTGAAGAAAATGAGTAAAAAAAAGACGAAAGTAACGGTTGAGATCACCCGACGGGATGTGCTCACCCTGGCAGGTGTGGCGGCAGGTTCTGCCGCTGCGGCTGTATTACTCACCAGCGGCCCGCTCTCTCCCTTTTCGGCGCTGAAGCAGGAACAGCTAGATGTAGAGCAGGAAAATGGCGGCCATGGCGCGACGGGCAATCACCACTGGGGCATGGTGATCAGCCTGGATAAGTGTATCGGTTGCGAGTATTGCCTGCGCGCCTGTTCGGCAGTCAACGATGTCAAAACAGATAAACCCTGGAACATCGTGGTCGAGGAAAGAAACTCGGCCGGTCACCCGTTTTATTTTAGCCGCCCCTGCCTGCATTGCCAGAACGCCCCTTGCGTGGAAGTTTGCCCGGTGAAAGCTACCTATCACCGCGAAGATGGATTGGTGGTGATGGATTATGACCGTTGCATCGGTTGTCGCTATTGCGAAGTGGCTTGCCCGTATGACGCTCGCAAATTCAACTGGGAAACCCGCGACGACGTAAACCCTTATATCCCCACCTGGGGCATTGCCGAGGTGGAGCGGCGGCCGCGCGGCGTGGTTGAGAAATGCACCTTCTGCATCCACCGCATTGACGCGGGTTTGAAACAAGGGCTGACGCCTGGTGTGCACCCTGAAGCGACGCCAGCTTGCGTGAACATCTGCCCGGTTGGAGCGCGCGTCTTTGGCGATTTGAAAGACCCCAACAGCCAGGTCTCGATCCTGGTGAAAAATAACCCGACGGTGGTCTTGCGTGAAGAGCTTGGCACCCGGCCCAGCGTCTTGTATCTCCCGCCGAAGGAAGGTTTGTAATTATGGCAACTGCAACCCTGGAAACAAAATCGCTGAAGCTTTCTCCCGGCCTGCTGGCCTGGTTCGCCCTGATCGGCGTGTTGCTGCTGATCGGCCTCATCGCTGCGGTGCAGGTTTTCTGGCATGGGTTGGAAGTCACCAACATGAACGACACCGTGCCTTGGGGTTTGTGGATCACCATTGATCTCTCTGCTATCGCCCTGGGCGCTGGCGCGTTTACGCTTTCCGCCGTGGTGTATCTGTTCGGCATTAAGCGCTTCCAGCCTATTATCCGGCTGGCGGTTTTTATTGGGTTCATCGGCTACACCTCTGCTCTGCTCACTTTGATCCTGGACATCGGTCGCCCGGATCGCTTCTGGCACCCCTGGGTATATTGGAACATCCATTCCGTGCTATGGGAGATCACCTGGTGCATCACCATCTACCTGACGATTATGGTCTTCGAGTTCTTACCGGTGGTGGCCGAAGCCCGCTTTTTTGATCGCTGGCCCTGGTTTCGCAAGGCTGCCGGCCTACTGCATGGCGCTGCGCCATTTTTGGCGCTTCTTGGCTTGATGATTTCGCTTCTGCACCAGTCCTCGCTGGGCGCAACTTACGGCATTGTCAAAGCCCGTCCCATCTGGTTTAAACCCAGCATGCCCATCCTGTTCATTCTTTCCGCAGTGGCTGTGGGCCCGGCGCTGACTATGGCGGTAGCCTTTGTAATGGAATGGATCATGGGAAAGCGCACGGTGCCCCATGATATTCTCTTTACCATCGCTCGCTTCTGCGGCTTCGGCTTGCTTTTGTATGGGTATTTACGCTTTTGGGATACGATGGCGGTTTTATACTATGGCCGCACGCCGTCGGTGATCGAAGCCTGGACGTTGCTGCAAGAAAGCACGCCCTATAACTTCAGTTTTTGGGTACTGGAATTGTTGTTAGGCATCGTTCTGCCGGCCATCTTTTTCCTCGCCCCGCGCTTCAACCGACGACCGCCTTTCTTGGTGATCGGCGCAGGGCTGGCGGTGATGGGCGTCATTGTGAACCGCTGGAACGTGACCGTTTCGGGGCTGACCGTTCCGATGGATTACTCCCCTGGTACGCAATACCTGACCCCGGTGGGGAGTTATTTCCCCAATTTGCCGGAATGGGGGGTTGCGGCGGGCATTATTGGTTATGCTTTCCTCATGCTCACCCTGGGGGCGCTGTTCCTGCCGCTGTTTCCCAGAAAAGAAGCGCATCATTGAGTTGACCGCTGCTCATCGTCTGCCCTCTCTTATGCTGTCAGCGTTTGCGGTAATGGATCGCCGCAAATGCTGTATTTACCGCTCATTTATTCTGCGATATACTGAATGCCGACCATTTATACCATGAATGATTTATTTGTCATCCACTCTGGAGGGCCTGCACATGCAAGAGACCAATAATGTCAGCCCGTTCTTTGTTGTTTTGCTTTTTCTACTGCGCTGTTTGCTTCCGCTGGCTATTATGATTGGTATTTCTTATTTGCTCAAGCGTTTGGGTTGGATAACCGAACCTCCCAAGCCGCCCAAAGGCTGGAACAATGGAAACTCAAATAACAACCCAATGAACAACAATCACTCCGACCAGGATGAAGGAGGGCTTGCGCATGCAAAACATTAAGCTGCCTGCGCTGGTCGCCGGCCTGATCGCCAGCGCGCTGGCGCTATTTGGGACGTTGTTTTTGTTGGCGGTGAGCGTTCGGCCGGCCCAGGCCGATAGCCCAACGCAAGAAACGGAAAAGTATTGCCTGAGTTGCCACGGCAACCCGGATTTAAAAATGACTTTGCCCAGCGGTGAGCAGGTGCCGTTATACATCTCTGCCGAAGACTTGCAGCACTCGGTGCATAGCCCGGCGGGGATCGAATGCGAAGCCTGCCACACCGAGATCAAAACCTATCCGCATCCGCCTGTGGCCTATACAACGCGGCGGGAAATGGCGCGCACCTATTATTTGGCGTGCCAGAAGTGCCATTCCAGCAATTATGAGAAAACCCAGGATAGTATGCACGCCCAAGCCGCGGCAGCCGGCAATTTGGACGCCCCGGTATGCACCGACTGCCACGGCGCGCACGATGTGCGTCCGCCCGATGAACCTCGCGCGCTGATCTCAACCACCTGCGGCAAATGTCACACTCAGATCAATCAAGATTATGTCCAGAGCGTCCATGGTGGCGATCTACTCACGCAAGATAACCCGGACGTACCCGTTTGCACCGATTGTCACGGCGTGCACAACATTCAGGATCCACGCACGGCGCAATTTCGTGTGGAGACCCCCGATTTATGTGCCCGTTGTCACGCAAACGCCGAGCTGATGAGCAAATACGGCTTATCTGCTGATGTGTACGGGCTGTATAATCTGTCGTGGCATGGCGTGGATGTCGCCGTCTATAAAGCGAAGTGGCCGAACATCTGGCACGAAAGCGCGATTTGCACCGACTGCCACGGCATTCACGACATTCGCCGCACAAGCGACCCGGCCTCTAAGGTGAACCCGGCGAACTTGTTGGCCACCTGTCAGAAATGTCATCCGGGGGTGGGGCCAAACTGGACTGCCGCATGGATCGGCCATAACCGCATTGACCCCCAACGCACCCCATTTTTGTATTACACCGAAGTCTTCTATCACACTTTAACACCGATTGTTTTATGGGCTTCG
>DYGV01000105.1 GCA_020724505.1 Anaerolinea thermophila | reverse complement strand
TTGCCATACCTACCATGGTGCGGCGGACGATGAAATCCAGCAATAGCATCAGACTGAGAGAGAGTAGGATGATGATGATTTGTAGCAGCGAGATAGTTACCCCGCCTATCGTCCAGGTGATATTGGGGAGAAGCGTGGGCACCGATTGAGGGTAGGGATAAATTACCAGCATCACACTTTCCAACAGAATGCCAACTCCTAATGCTGTGATGACTGCTGAGACGCGCGGCGCCTGTCGCAATGGGCGGTATGCAACCCGTTCAATCGTTACTCCCAACAATCCTACGCCCATCATAGATATAAGCAGGGTTGGGATGAACGGCAGCTTGAAAAATGTGGCGACGATAAAGCAGAAGAAAGCCCCAACCATGAACAGGTCGCCATGGGCAAAGTTGATCATGGTCAAAATGCCATAAACCATGGTGTATCCCAGGGCGATCAATGCATAAATACTGCCCAACTGTAACGCATTTAGGGTTTGTTGCAAGATATAGATCATTGGGAAAGCCCTTTCAATGCAACTCTCCCGCAAGCGAGATAAGCTTGCGGGAGAGCAGGACTATGATTGATTTATGGGTTCGCGTTGGCGAAGAAGACGAATGCGCCGTTCTTTATCTGCAAGATCACCGCGCTTTTGATGGGGTCGCCAGAGCCTTCTTGGAATTGCATCACGCCGGTGACGCCCTCATATTTGGGGATTTTCGCCAGGGCATCGCGCACAGCCTGACGATCCACCTTGCCGGCGGTCTGCAGCGCTTGCCATAGTAAGCCAAAGGCGTCGTAGGTCAGCGCGGCGACGTCATCTGGGGTAGCGCCGTGTTTGGCTTTGTAGGCTTCGATAAATTTCACGGCCACTGGCGAGGCGTTGTCAGCCGCGTAGTGCGTGCTGAAGTAATAGCCTTCGCAGTCAGCGCCGCTCAGCGAAATCAGTTCAGAGCTGCCCCACGAGTCGCTACCCAGGAATGGGACGGTAATCCCCAGGCGATGCGCCTGCTGGATCTGCAACGGCACCTCGCTGTAATAGTTGGGCAGGAAGATTACATCTGGGTTGGCGTCCTTGATTTTCGTCAATTGGGCGGTGAAATCCTTATCGCCAGTGGTGTAGGTCTCGAAAGCCACCACCTGTCCACCGCTCTCTTCAAAGGTCTTCTTGAAGAATTCAGCGATGCCTTTGTTATAATCTGAAGCCACATCGTACAGGACGGCAGCTTTCTTCGCGCCCAGGTTTTCCATTGCAAACTTTGCCACGACACGCCCCTGGAAGGGATCAATGAAACAGGCGCGGAAGACGTACTTCTTGGCGGTTTGGGTTTTTTCGTTGATGGTAGTCTTGGGGTTGGTGGACCAGGGGGAGATCAATACCACGCTGGAGCTTTCGGCAATCTCAGATGCGGGGATGGCGTAGCGGCTGGCATTCGGCCCAATGATCGCCACAACATTATCCTGGGTGATCAGTTTCTGAGCTGCGGAGGCGGATTGATCGGCTTTTCCGGCGTTGTCTTCGATGATGAGCTCAATCTTATACTTTTTCCCTCCTACCTCCAGACCTCCAGCATCGTTGATCTCCTGGACAGCCATTTCAGCGGCGTTCTTGAATGAAGCGCCGACGGCGGGAATGTCGCCAGTCAGCTCGGCAATGCCGCCCACCTTAATCACGTCTCCTGCGCCGCCTGCCGGAGCGCAGGCCGAGAGCATTAGAACTAGAGCAGCAATCAGGTTGAGCAGCAGAAAACCTTTCTTCTTCATGGTCCTCTCCTTATTCAGTTGAAAAAGCAAAATACAAGTGGTTTGTTAGAACGTGATAGCTTTATCTAGACTTACAAATAGGTGCTCGAAAGGGCAAAAACCTCCTTTCTCTATGTGATATAACTGCTATGAAAGCGTTCGGAAATTCCTCTCGCCTCTAACCCCTCAGCGGGCGGGGCGAAGAAGCAGGTGTTTTGGGGGCGGCGAAGCGGCCTAAAAAACACTAACCATCCTTAATTCCTCCCTTCCCGATAGGAAAGAGGGCTGGAGGATGGGTAAGAAAGGTGGTTTCCGAACATTTTCTGCTATAGGTGATTTTGACAGAACGAATTGAACTTGTCAAGTGATATTCATCACGTGGAAAGGCTGGATAACATCGGGTCAGGTTAAAATGATCTGAATACTGACACAGCCCATTCTATGCTTTTAATCACTTGACCCCTCTAATGCAGCGGGCTAAAATGAAATCAGGATGGTTGGGTTCTTAGCCATATTGAACCAAGCGCGGCCGCCTGGCGGCGTTGCTGGCGCGCTCCATCTCTATCTCCATCTTTGTTCGACGCCGATTTGCGTTTTCAACTGTATTTTGCTCAGGAGTAGATGATGACCGATTTCCTGTTTCGCGGCAGTCTTGCCAAACTGGATCCTGCAGTGTATGAATTAACCCAACTTGAAGCTGAACGCCAGGCGCGCAAGCTGATTCTGATCCCTAGCGAAAGTCAGGCGCCGTTGGCGGTGCGCGAGGCACTGGCTTCCGCCTTCCAAAACATCTACGCCGAAGGTTATCCTGACGAAGAGACGCGTTGGATGGATGAAGCCGAGCTGTTGGATTATCCCGCCCGACTGGGGCACTTTCGCCGTTATTCGGATCCGCGCTATTATAAGGGCGTGGAATACGCGGATATTATCGAGGCGCTGGCGCGAAGACGAACTGCAGAAGCCTTTGCCGCTAATGGTATAACCGCAAATGAAATCTACGTCAATGTGCAGGCGCTTTCTGGAGCGCCAGCTAATAATGCCGTGTATCATGCCTTGATCAACCCGGGCGACACTATGATGGGCATGAACCTACTACATGGCGGTCATCTATCGCATGGCTCATCGGTCAACCGATCGGGTAAATATTATCGAGCGGTGCATTATCAAGTTGATCCGCAAACCGAGCAGATTGATTATGACCAGGTGGAGGCGTTGGCCAAAGAACACAGACCCAAGTTTATCATCGCCGGTTATTCGTCTTACCCCTGGATGGTGGATTGGGCGCGCTTCAGCGAAATTGCCCATTCGGTTGGCGCATATCTGTTCGCCGACATTGCCCATATCGCTGGATTGGTGGCAGCGGGCGTTTATCCTTCGCCGTTGGGTTACGCAGATGTGATTACATTCACCACCCATAAATCGCTGTGTGGACCGCGCGGCGCGTGCATTCTCACCACCGACCCAACCCTAGCGCGTAAGATTGACCGCGCCGTGTTCCCTGGCGAACAGGGAGGTCCGCATGTTAATGTGTTTGCCGCCATTGCTCTGACCATGAAACTGGCTAAGACCGAGCAGTTTCGCCAACTCCAACAACAAGTGGTGAAAAATTGCGTCACGCTAACCGAACGATTGCAAGAGCATGGCTTTCGCATTCCCTATGGCGGCACCAATACACACTTGATGAATTTGGATTGTTCATCGGTGAAGGGGGCAGATGGGGCAGGGCTTTCCGGTGACCAGGCGGCGCGCATTCTGGACTTGGCGGGCATTGTGGTCAACCGCAACACAATCCCCGGGGATAAATCGGCGCTAGACCCCTCTGGTATCCGTATGGGTACGCCATGGGTGACGCAACGCGGCTTGAAGGAAAAAGAGATGGTCGCTCTGGCGGACATCATTTCGGATTTGCTCAAAGCGACCACACCTTTTTATCAGAGCAAACACAACGGCGCTGAACGACGCGCCCGCGTGGATTTCACTGCGTTGGAGACGGCACGCTTGCAGGTACGCGACCTAGCAGCGAGCGCTGGAATAGATTTCGAGCCTACGCAGCATGGTTATCCACATTTTTATTATTTGGACGATAAACCAACGGTGAAGGGTGCGGCGAACGTGGCTGCTTTTGTGGCTTATGAGATTGGGGGCAAGCGGGTGCGTGAATTCTTAAACTTCGCCCTCACCAGTGATGTGGAAGCGTTGCAGCCAGGCCAGAGCCAGGCGACGCGCCTGGTGACGCCGCGCGGTGAAATTGACGGCGCGTTGACCTGCCTGACGCCCACCACATTTCGCCTGGCGCTTCCCCGCTCTCAGGCGGGTTTGGCGGCAGCCTGGTTACGCGATCTGTCTGATGGTTACGTGAGTTTTGATGAAGATCCTTTGCGGAAAATGCCTGGCCCCGTATGGGTGAGCGAGACACCGTTGGATGAGCAACCGGAAATAGAAGGCAACGCTATTTACCCCGCAAAACCGTACTGTATTGGCTATGCCGGCGAAGCAGGCGATCCGTTGCCGGAATTCGGTTACCAGCCCAAGGAGGAGAACGTACTTCGGCGTACGCCGCTCTTTGAGCTGCATCGTGAGCTGGGAGCAAAGATCATCCCCTTTGCCGGCTGGGAGATGCCCGTGTGGTACACTTCGGTGATGGAAGAGCATCTGGCGGTGCGCCGGGCGGCAGGTTTGTTTGATGTTTCACACATGGGCGTTTATCAGGTGGAAGGTCCCGATGGGGCGGTATTCCTGGATTCAGTGGTAGCTAACGATATTGGCGGATTGTCGGTAGGAGAGTCCTGTTACACGCATCTTCTCACACCTAAAGCCGAAGTAATAGATGACCTCTTGGTATATCGTCGCAGCGTAGATAAATTCTTGGTGGTGGTCAATGCTGCGAATGATGAGAAAGACTGGGCTTGGCTGAATGCCGTACGAAACGGCGAGGTTTGTGTGTGCAATGTCCGCCCCTGGACGCGAGCTTTTGGGCGTAACGTGACCCTGCGCAATCTGCGTGATCCCAAAGAAGGCGCGGACCGACGTGTTGACATCGCTTTACAAGGGCCCCGCTCGCGCGAAGTGTTGCTGGCATTAGGCGGCGATGAGGCGGATCGTCAGCGGGTGATGGCATTGAAACGCACGCAGCTTTGCGAAGCAACGTTAGGCGGCTTCGACCTAATTGTTTCGCGCACGGGCTATACTGGCGAGAAGATGGCTTTTGAGTTATTCGTCCACCCAGATCAGGCGGCGGCGCTATTCCGCGCTCTATTGAACGTTGGAGAACAGTTTGGAGTCAAGCCGGTTGGCCTGGGGGCGCGCGATTCGCTACGCACGGAGGCCGGCTTGCCGCTCTATGGGCACGAAATGGGAGCCGGATCGGGTAAACTTGGTGGGAAGGATCTGGGCGTAGGCGAGGCAGGCTTTGGGGCGTATGTGAAAACCTATAAACCCTGGTTTATTGGGCGAGAGGCATTTCTGGAGAGAGAGAAAACTCGTTCAGGAGAAGTGGTCCGTTTTCGCTTCAACGATAAAGGTGTGCGCATGGCGCATAACGGCGATCCAGTGTTAGATAAGCGCGGCAGAGTGATCGGCTGGGTGACAAGCTGCGCGGTGGATTCGGACGGATATTTGACAGGACAGGCGTATGTGGATCTGCGCAACGCCAGTGAAGGTTCGCAGTTATTTATCTACCAGAGCGCGCCAGCCGAGATGGGAAAAGCTCCTGGAGAGCTGATGTTAGGCGAGAAATCGCTCCTCCCCAGCCTGGCGCTGGTTCTTAGCCGCTTTCCGAAACAGTAAGGAGATTGAGGGGCTGCCCGTAAGTTGAGGCAGCCCCTTGTCATTCAGTTTGGCTGTGAAATCGAATCCATTAACAGGAGCGTTCAAAAGGAGATGAAAATGCAAACCCCTTGGGATCATCGCTTTGCTCAGCGGACCCAGCGGATGGGCAGCTCGGCCGTGCGGGAATTACTCAAGCTCACTGAGCAACCCGATTTGATTTCATTTGCCGGCGGATTGCCGGCGCCGGATGTCTTTCCGATTGACGCCTTTCGCGAAGCCTGCGACCGTGTTTTGGTTGAATATGGTACGCAAGCTTTGCAATATGGCACAACTGAAGGTTATAAGCCGCTGCGAGAATTGATCGTGCGGCATTCGGCGCGTTATGGAATCAATGTTACTCCCGAAAACGTTTTGATCACCTCTGGTTCGCAACAGGCGCTGGACTTGTTGGGGAAGATCCTGATCAACCCCGGCGATCGCATCCTGGTTGAGTCTCCCACCTATCTCGGCGCGTTACAAGCCTGGAGCGCTTACGGAGCCGAATATGTGACGGTGCCTATGGATGAATATGGCATGGTGACCGAGGCACTAGAAGAAGCGCTGCGCAGCGGGCCGAAATTCATCTACGTGTTGCCGAATTTTCAGAACCCTACAGGTGTAACGCTTTCGCTAGAACGGAGGCTGCGTTTGATTGAACTGGCTGACCGCTACGGTGTGCCAATTGTGGAGGATGACCCCTATGGGCAATTGCGCTATGAGGGCGAGCATATTCCTCCCGTAGTAGTGTTAGATGGCCAGTATCGCGGCAACGGCGAGGGATGCTATTACGGCAACGTGATCTATCTAAGCACCTTCTCGAAGATCCTCTCTCCGGGCATTCGCCTGGCGTGGGTGATTGCGCCGCCGGTGGTGATCCATAAACTGGTGCAAGCGAAACAGGGCGCAGACTTGCACACTTCAACGTTCAATCAGATTGTGGCGTATGAGGTGTCGCGCGGAGGGTTTTTAGATCAGCACATCAAATTGATTCGCAAGGTGTATGGCGAACGGCGGAATATCATGCTGGCGGCAATGGACCGTTATTTTCCGCCTGGAGTGGAGTGGACGCACCCTCAAGGAGGGTTGTTCTTGTGGGGGATGTTGCCAGAGAATATGAACTCCTCGGATATTCTGCGCGTAGCTATAGAACGGAAAGTGGCTTTCGTTCCAGGAGCGCCATTCTACCCTGGCGGAGGTGGGCACAATACTATGCGCATCAATTTCTCCAACGCCACGCCGGAGCAAATCCGAGAAGGAGTGGCGCGGCTGGGGCAGGTGTTACGCGAGAAGATGGGCGAGCCGCTGGGTATGTAGCCTGCCGTTAGTTTCAAATGCTGTTCGCCGCCTAATCAAATGGGCGGCGAACAGTAAACAAAGAGGCGCTATTTTACTTCCAATACTTCCACTTCAAAAATCAAGGTTGCGTTGGGCGGGATGACCGGCGGCGAGCCAGCCGCGCCGTAGCCTAATTCAGGCGGGATGACCAGCAAACGTTTACCGCCCTCTTTCATGCCCACCAAACCCTCATCCCAACCGGCAATGACCTGGCCAAGGCCGACGTTGAGGCTAAAGGGCTGGCCGCGATCCAGAGATGAGTCAAACTTGACGCCGTTTTGTAGCCAACCAGTGTAGTGAACGCTGACCGTCTTGCCAGGTGTAACCTCTGCGCCATCGCCTACCAGCGTATCTTTGTATTGCAGACCACTGGCGGTGGTGGTCATATTGCTCAAGTCGGGCAGGTTGCCAACCGACTTGTTGGAGGCTGCTGACCAGACTAGATATGCTACCCCAACCAGGAGTAGAACCACAATAACAATGATCGCTATGCGCTGATTGCGTAGACGGTTGGCGCGCCGGCGGGCGCGTTCAGAGCGAGTGGACATGTTCACCTCAAGGAGTATAAGATATAGCTATTTTCAGCGATGAGCTCGCTGCACACCTCTAAATTATATGCATACTACGACGCTTGACAATCTACGATTGAATTCATCTTTATAATGTGGAGGTCCTTGATTTATTCTTTTTCGTATAGCCGTCAAGCTGTCTTGATTATTGGATAGATTCCGATTCGGAGGCCAGCTTCCACGGCCTCATGCGTGAGAGCGGCGTGATCATCGTGCCTAGTCGGATGCGTTCGGTGACCATGGCCGCAGAGGTCAGACAAACCCAGGCGTCGAAGCCCCACACTGGTTCCCAAACGAAAAAGCCATCCCAACTAGAGCGTTCAGCCAGCGCGGCAAGTTCGGCAGATAGGCGCGCGTCTCCATAAGGTTGTACAAAGACGAATTTCATGTAATTCACCCTAAGGAAGTCTCACCAATAATTGACCCTTATTCACTCAAAGTAACTTTGCCAATGTGGCGGAATTTTCCAGCTTCAACACCAAGTTCATTTGCCAGGTGAAGCGTAAGCAGTTGGATGGGTAAGATTTCAGCCAACGGCGCGCCGATGCCTGTTGCGTCTGGCATAGGAATGTGCGGCTTTGGGGCGTCGGCGGTGGGAGGGGCAATCCAGATCGAGTTTGCCTCGGCTTGTAGCAGATCATGGTGCAGACGCGCCATCAAGGGTTGCGTTTCCGGTGGACCGGCGAAGAGCAAGGCAGTTAATTCTGAATCGGCTAATTCCAGCGGGCCGTGACGGAACTCGCCAGCCTGCAAGCCAATTGCGCCAACCTTGGCGGCTTCGCCCAGAATCAACGCCCCGGTGTAAACTGCAGCGAGCGAATAACCGCGACCTAGTAATACCAGATTGCGAGTGAGCCTGACTCGGGCGCGGATCTCTTGTAGATGAAGGGTCCAATCTGCAAGATAATTGGAGATGGCGGTAATGGTTGCCCGTAATTGCTGGATGCCGACCTGTACTTCGCCGCTTGTAAAGACCAGGGCAGCCAGTTGAGAAAGAGCTAGGGTGTTCAGGTAGGTGCGGGTGGAAACGCTTTGTTCAGGTTGCGCCCAAAGTGGGATGATCAAGTGACCGGCGGCTTTTGCCAGAGGGCTACTCAGGTCGTTCACAGTTGCGAGCAATGTTATGCGGTCCGGTTTGTAAAGATCCAGGAGAGCTATGATTTCTGCGCTTCGACCAGATTGCGAAAAAACCCAGAGCAGAGACTTTTCAGAGAGGAGCGCCTGGGCGTGATGCAATAGTTCTGCTGCATCCAGCCAATAGGCGGGAATTCCAGCCTGAATCAGGCGTAACCACACCGGATAGGCTGCGTAAAACGACGCCCCCATGCCGGTTAGAATGATGCGATCGAAATCGCCTCGCTGTATGGAGTGGGCAATGGGGTTGAATGGAGTATCATCGAAACGTGCCAGAGCATCCTGCAACGCATCTGCCTGACTCAGAATATCTTGTATATATGGGTTCGTATCGAGATTCATTATTTTTACTTTAGTGTTGACCAAATGGTGTAAGCAGCGCCGTACAGGCCGGCATAATTGCCTAGCTGCGCCGGCGCGATGCGCACTTGGTTGGAAGGGATCATCACTGAATGAGCGGCGATCGCCTTGTTCAAATGAGGCAAGAATAAATCTGCGCTTTTCATCACGCCGCCGCTTAGTACGATCATCTCTGGCGTAATCGAATGGATGACATTGATAATCCCCAGGCTGAAGTAAAAGGCGACTTTGTCCATGATGGCGCATGCGGAAGGGTCGCCGAGACGAGCGGCTTCGGCTACCAGACGGGCGTCAATTTTTTCAAGGTCGCCGCCGGCCATTCCCAACAATATCGAATTGCTTAGATCGGTTTGCCGCGCCTGGCGGGCAATGGCTGGCGCGGCGCAAAGGCTTTCCCAGCAGCCATGCGCGCCACAATAGCAAGGCGGACCGGATGGATCCAGGATCACATGCCCGCCTTCAGGATGTAGCCCATCCATGCCGCGATAGATTTGTCCGTCGAGGATCAGGGCGGTCCCTACGCCAGTGCCTACCGTCACGGCGTACAGCCGTCGGATGGATTGACCCGCTCCGCGCCAGTATTCACCCAAAGCGGCTACATCGGCATCATTCTCTAAGGTGACTGGGACATCAAAGGCGTTGCGCAGTCTGGCGATGATTGGCACGTTTTCCCAACCGGGCAAGGTGAAGGGATTGTTGATAACGCCACGTATTGGATCTGTAGGCCCAGTGGAGCCAACGCCAATTCCAAGTAGCGCTTGCGCCCCTGACTCCTTCCAGACCACTTCGATCAGGTGTTGAATGCGCAGTAATCCGGTCTCCGGTCCGCGGGCGGCTTCGATGGGCGTTTCTTTCACCGCCAGCATCTCGCCGCCTGACGTAAATGCGCCAGCGCGGACATGGGTGCCGCCCAAGTCAACGCCGATGACAATCTCGTCGCTCAACCTTTCACCGCTCCTGCAGTCAAGCCGCTAACGATGTAACGCTGGAAGATCAGCGAAAATAACACCGGTGGAATGGCTGCCAGTACGCCGCCGGTCATCATACTGCCGACATCTACTACATAGCGGCCAGTGAACTCGGCAATCGCCACTGGTACAGTTTTGGCGGCGACAGTGCTGGTGAAGATCAGGGCAAAGAAAAATTCATCCCAGGCAGTTAGGAAGACAAATAGACCTGTGGATACCAGCCCAGGAGCGGAAATGGGCAAGATGATGCGCACCAGGGTTTGCAAGCGATTGCAACCATCCACGCGGGCGGCGTCTTCCAGTTCGATTGGGATGGTGTCGAAGAAGGCAGCCATTAGCCAGATGGCAAAGGGGAGAGCAAAACTCAGGTAAGTAACAATCAAGATCGTGGGAGTATTGAGCAGGCGGAAACGCGAGGCGAAGATATATAAGGGGATGACCAGTGAAATTTCGGGGATCATGCGTGTGCCCATTATGCCGATCAACAGAGTCTGGCTGAAGGGCAGGCGCAGGCGGATTAGCGCGTAAGCAGCCAGGGATCCAACGACCAAGGTGATCGCGGTAACGGAAGACGCTACCACAAAGGAATTCCATAGCGTGATGCGGAAGGTGCGGGCGACTTCGGAGACGCCTCGCGACGGGAAGAAGATGTTGAGATAATTTTGAAGCGTGGGTTGTTGCGGAATCCAGTGAATGGGAGTTGAGAGCAACTCAGCGCGTGTAGAGATGCTGGAGATCACCAGCCAGGCGACCGGGAGATAGATGAACAGTAAGACCACCATGACCAACAGCACAAGGATTAACGTGCGCAACGCCTTGTTCATAGCTTTTCCTCCGGTCGGTATAAAATGCGAATGTACACAAAAGCCATGACAAGCGTAAAGAGCGAAATCAAGAAGGAAAGGGCTGAACCGCGGCCGATATGACCAAAACTGAAGGTCTCCAGATAAGTCAAATATGATATGGTGACAGTGCTAAAAGCTGGACCGCCATTGGTGATGACGTAGATAATATCAAAGACGCGAAATGCTTCTACGGTGCGGATGACCAAGGCAACCAAAATAGCCGGACGTAATAATGGCAGGCGGATAAGCAGGAAACGTTGCAGCGCGTTGGCGCCATCCACGGCGGCGGCTTCTTCCAGGTCAGCCGGTAGTGTGGCGAGCGCTGCTTGGAGTATGAGAGCGATGAAAGGCACGCTGTGCCAGATGTCGGCCAGGATGACCAGGTTCATCGCCAATTCGGGCTTGGTGAGCCAGGGGATGTATTTATCAATCAACCCCAGTTGCGAGAGTAAACCGTTCAAAGCGCCGTAGTCCGCGTTATAGATCCAACGCCACATCGTGCCATTGACAATGGTAGGCACTGCCCAAGGGATGATCAAACTTGTGCGTAGGAAACGCCAACCAGGTGGACGGGTGTGAATGAGTTGAGCAATTGCCAAACCTAAGACGAGTTCAAGAACCACAGAGACGAGTGTGAAATATAAAGTTCGTCCGATGGCAGCCCAGAAAACCGCATCGGTGAGTAAAGCGACGTAGTTACCCAACCCGATGAAGGTCTGCGAAGCGTTAATCCCACGACTGGCTTCAAAAAGGCTGAAATACAGGGTGGATAGAATTGGCTGTAAGGAAATCCCCAGAATGATGATCAGGCTAGGGAGAATCAAGATAAAGCCAATTAATGCATCATATTGACGGAGGGTCAGTTTTCGAACCATTCACGCTCCGTAAGAAAGATGAGGGTCCCCGTGAAGCACTTTTGGGACCCCCATCTTCGAGCCAAATATTACGTTATTTCGCCAGTTCAACCCATTTGGCGGCGGCTTCATCCAGTGCCTGTTGCGGCGTCTTCTGTTTTGTAAGCGCCAGTTGTAGGGCTAATTGTAAGGCTTTAGAGGCTTCTGGATAATAAGGCACTTTGGGGCGAACGTGGGCAAAGGGGAATTGTTCGTTGAACATGGGCACCGTGGTGGCGTTGGCAGGTGTGTAGCCCATCAATTTATTCAGGTTCTCGCCCTGGTAGGAGGTCTGCCAGATGGGCAGCAAGTGGGCTGAATAGCGATTCTGCACATCCTCCGATGTAAGGAACTCGATGTATTTCCAGGCGGCATCCTTATTGGGGGAAGTAGCAGCTACCGAAAAGCCCATTGAGCCGTTGATGGTGGCGCTTTGAACGCCACTATTGGCAAAAGCGGGCATGAGGGACATCTTGACCTTTCCGGTCACCTGGGATTGCTCGGTGTTAAAGTTCACCAGGTCATACATATAGACCCAGTTGGTGGCAAAGACAGCTTTACCCTGCGAGAAAACGTTGCGCACGTCTTCTTCGACATAAGAGACCGATGCCGGATTGGTGATGCCTTCATCAATGGTTTGCAACATCCATTCGAGCGTCTTTACGCCGATCTCATCGTTGAAAACCGGCTTACCGCTGTCATCCACCAGGCGACCACCATTGCCATAAAGCAAAGTCACCCAATCGCAGATGGCTGCTTCATACTGGCCCCACGACCAAACGATCGGATATTCGACGATACCCTTCTCTTTGATGACTTTTGCCTGATCAACAAGCTCTTCCCAGGTCTTGGGTGGAGCGGAGAAACCAGCCTGGCTCAGCAGCTCCTCGTTGTAGTAGAAGTATTTCTCATCCAGCAGCCAGGGCATACCATAAACCTTGCCACCCACTGTGGTGATGTCCCAAGAGGCGGCAAAGATTTTGTCGCGCATGTCTTTAGTGATACGGTCGGTTACATCCAGGATGTAGCCAGCCTTGGCGAATTCTGCATACCAAATATCATCAACGAGGAAAACATCATAAGCGGGTGGGGTAGAAGCCATCGCGGTGGTGATCTTATCGTGCAGGGCGTCGTAGGCTACGTATTCAATCTCCACTTTGATATTCGGGTTGGCTTTGTTGAACTCCTCTACGATGGCGTTCATCTCCTCCACAGTAGGGCCGGCTTGTTCCATGGTCAAAACACGGATGGTCACCGGGCCGGCTTGTTGAGCCGGCTGACAGCCCAACGCTCCGACAAGCAAAGCGAATGCGACTGTCAAAGCAAATAAAGTTTTTAGATTCTTCATCTTTCTCTACTCCTTAGGGTCAAAAATGGATAATACAAACGAACATGGGGCAAATTAGATCAGCAATAGCGTCTCCTTCCTGCGGTTGAATATCACGGAGTGCCCGTTTCTACCTGACGGAAACGGAAATAAAATTCGCCTTTATCGCCATTAGATACAGACCAGGAATACTCCACGGGCGTCCCATCTTGAGCAAAGGCTACAATCTCGCTCACCAGGGCGGGCTGCCCGGGTTCGGTTTTGAAATAAGCCGCCTCTTTGGGAGATAGGAGGACCGGTTTGATGGTGTGATCTAGTCCGATTACGATCACCCCGTAGCGATCGTGAAGCAGGCGGTAGAGCGAATCCTCTGCGCCCCAATTGTGTTGTTCTAACGATGGAAATCTGCGACTGGGGAGACGGGCGATTTCATATAGGATAGGGGTGTCATCGGCTAAACGAAGGCGTATGATTTCAACTAACGCTTCACCTTCAGCAATCTGGAGCCGCTGGGCGATATTCAATGGCGCAGGGATGATACAACTGTTTAGCACCTGGCTGCTCGGGCGGCGGCCAATGGCTTTCATTTGCTCAGTAAAACTCAATTTGCTGGCGGCAATTGTGGCGCGGAACGGTTGTTTAACGAATGTGCCCACCCCGTGCCGCCTAGAAAGCCAGTTTTGGCGCACCAATTCGTCAATCGCGCGGCGCGCGGTCAGACGACTGACGCCGTAGAGAGCAGCGAGTTCCCATTCGGAGGGGATCATCTGACCGTCGGTCAGGTCGCCGCGGGTGATCAAATCCTTCAAGTTGCGCTCAATCTGGCTGTAAAGGGGCAACTTGCTGGAATGATCTATCTTGAAGAGTGATTTG
>DYGV01000104.1 GCA_020724505.1 Anaerolinea thermophila | reverse complement strand
CAATGTTCCGTACTTGAGCGAGTACATCTGGTTCAAGCCGCATGGTTCGGACAAAGAGGGCATAATGAAGAAATCCGCTCCCGCCTCCACCCAATGGGAAAGCTCCTCGTTATAGCCGATATAACTGCCAACCCGCCCAGGATAGCGCGCCGGCAACGAGCCGTAATAACTTTCCAGCTCTTTTTCCCCCGCGCCGAGGATGACGAATTGCACCAACATATTCTTCAAGATGTCTTCGATGGTCTGGGCCAACAAATGCAGCCCCTTTTGCGTCACCAGGCGGCTGACCACCCCGATCAGCGGAATATTGGCGTTCACCTCGAGCAAGAAACGTCGTTGTAGCTCGCGCTTGCACACTGCCTTGCCGGATAAATCTTTCGCCGAATACCGCGCCGGGATCAACGGGTCAATCTCTGGATTCCAGCGGCTGTAATCCACGCCGTTCAGGATGCCAATGTAATTTTCCCCTTTATTGTTCAGGTAAGGCGCCAACCCAAGGCCGCCTTCCGGCGTGCGCGTCTCACGAGCATAAGTCGGGCTGACGGTGTTCACCATATCACTGTACACAATGCCGCCCTTCAAGAAGTTGATGCGTCCGTGATCTTCAAATTTGTCGGGGGTGAAGTTGATCCATTGCAGCCCTAAGTAAGGATAATCGCGCGCATCGTAAACGCCCTGATAGGCGATGTTGTGGATCGTCAACACGCTGGCGGCTTTACCTAACACCGGGTCATTCCAATGCCAAATTTTCAGATAGGCGGCGGCAAGGGCGGTGTGCCAGTCATGAGCGTGAACAATGTCCGGCGCAAAGTTGATGTCACGGCATAGTTGCAAACCGGCGCGGGTGAGAAAGCCAAAGCGACGCGGGTTATCCAGATAGTCGTTAAAGTCAGCATCGTGATATAGCCCCCAGCGATTAAAGTAACGATCAAATTCGATAAAATATACCGGCACGCCCTGATGATCGGTTACATGAACGGCGCACCATTCCAGCGTATCTCCCATCCACACGCCCAGAGGGCTGAGAAAGGGGCGCAAAGCGAATCGCGCGGCATCTATTAGCGAATATTTGGGCATGACCACCATGACCTGGTGTCCCAGTTTTTGCAGCTCCACCGGCAAAGCCCCCACCACATCCGCCAATCCCCCGGTCTTGGCATACGGGACACACTCGGATGCGATCATGACAATATTCATAGCGTTCCATCCTCCGGCGAAGATATTTTAGCATAGGTTAAGAATGTCCCGCAGGCCCTTAAAACCTGCGGGACGTTTTGCGCCAAAGAGATTGATCAATTGACGCCCGGCGATCAAAGTTATCTTGGGCTTATGGTTCGGCTTCCAGTTGCCGGCGAAACCAAAGCGCTAATAAGACCATTGCCATAGGATAGATGATTACCCATAGCGCCAGGCCGGCGAAGATGATCATCGGGAAATCGAAGGGAGCGACCACTACCCCGAACAAGCTCGACGCGCCGTTTAGGACGAACAAGCGGCGAATCCAGGTTTCTATGTTTCCGGCACTGAAAACCGGCGCAGCGACCAGGGTGCTCAGGCCGAGAAATCCATACCCGATGGCTTCGAGGCTGAAGAAAACTGAGCGCAAGTTTGGAATCGCCAGTAATGTCAAGCCGTCGAGTTGACGATACAACAAGCCTAGGCGCACTGCGTGCAATTGTATAAGATAGTTGGCGGCCACGATCGTGGTATAAACCACGGCGAAACCGAAGGCAGAAAGCGACCAGAACCTTTTTTCTGGCGTAACCAGACTGTGAAGCCCGGCAAAAGCGAGAACTGTGACTGGCGCCAGAGCAAGCGCCGGAACCATGCTCAGCATTTGGCGGGTTGCAAACGTCTCTGCGTACACTTCTATGCCCGCCCATGGGCTGGCAGGAAACGCCAGCGCCAACACGGCGAAGAGGAGGGACAGGATCGCGGCCAGCGCGGCGCACCATGCGCCCAGGCGAGCGGCTGTGCACCGCCCGCCGCGATTTTCCAATTCTGGCTCATATTTCACCTCTAGCTGCCTCCCTCCGGCGCAGCTTTGGCGAGGACGGTTTCAGCGGCTCGCGCCCGTTTGAGCAATTGCACCAGACCCAGGGAGAGCGCTGCCAGCACCGCAAACAACCCAAAGCCGGCTGCATAGCCACTGGCGCCCATCGCCCGCACAATGGCGCCTAGAATGGGAGGGAAGACGAATCCGCCAAATGCCCCCAGACCGCCGATCCAGCCAGACGCCCCGCCCACCGCTTGTGGCACCTCCTGGGGCACCAATTTGAAAATGGCCGCGTTTCCGACGCCGATACCTACAGCCATCGTCACCGCTGCAAGAACAGACAGGTAAAAGGTGTGCGAAAAACTCATCACCAGCGCGCCAATGAGCAAGATCGCCAGTGCGTAGGCGGTTGTCCTCTCGCCGCCCAGGCGATCGGCAATTTTGCCGCCCGCCACGCGCACCAGCGAAGCCAGGATCGAAAATAGAGCGGTCAAAAAGCCGGGGGCCACCGCTTCTTGGGCAAAGTAAGATTTCCAGTAGGTGGGGAACCAGGAGGTGAGCGCCAGAAAACCGCCGAAGGTGGTGAAATAGAGCGCCACTAGGACCCAGGTTTTCCAGATACGCGCCGAGAGCAGCAGGCTATCTTGCAGGCGACCGGAAGGGAATATCTCCTGCCCAAGCTGAGCGGCGAGTCTTTTTGCCTCTTCGGGATCTTTGCCCTGCTCGCGCAATTGGAAATACCAGGCGTTCAAACCGATGAAATAGTACAGCAAGGTCCCGCCAATCAAAAAGAGCAGCCAGATCAAATACGAACTGGCCAGCCCCAAACGGGTGAGCGCCAGAGGAATGAGCAGCGAAAACAGCCCAGGGGCGATGTTGCCGATGCCGCCATAAGCTCCCAACGCGCTGCCTTGCCGTGAGCGCGGAAACCAATACGAAACCTGCCCGATGCCCACGGAGAATGTCGCAATGCCGCAGCCACTCAACACGCCCAACAGTAGCAACAGCGGGTACAGGCCACGGGTGAGGCCATCTGGATAGCGGGTGAAGATCAGCGCCGTCAGCCCTAACATTCCCAGGATCGAGATACTCAGCAGAGTCAGGAACGGCTTGCGACCGCCAGAGGAATCCACCCAGGCGGCGAAAGGGATGCGCAGCAACGAGCCGGACAACGACGGCATAGCGACCAGAAAACCGACCATCACCGGCGTCAACCCCATCGCCTCTTTGAACTTCTGCGCTGTAGGCCCAAATAACGACACCGCGGCAAATCCGATGAAAAAGCCTAATGTTGCGCCAACCAATCCTTGTTTTGGGTTACCCTTGATCATAATTCCTCCGTTTTCTCGCTGTTTCATGTTTGCGGTGAGACGGTTAGCTTCTAGCGAACGGCGTCATCACCGGTTTATTTTTTCTGGCTTGTAAAATTCGTGGGGTGAGTTCAGACCGAAATAGTCGCTTTCTTTTTCTCGCTGGTGCGCCTGATCCAGAGTTGTGGAGCGACTCCGCAACTCCTGCAATTTTGCCCCCGTTTGGGCACGTGCAAGTTGGCTGGACCAGCATAACGCCTCTACCAGGCTGTTGATCAATTCCGCCAGGCCGATCGCGGCGGCGATCATCAAGAACAATCGCGTTGGGCCTGGCAGCAGATACAACCCATAAGCCAGCAGCGCGGCGATCCAGGTGCCGGCGCAGATGGGGCAGGAAATGAGCTGTCCCAGGGCGCGTTGCGCGCCCGCCCCACGCGCTTCCACATTGTCGCCTGCCCCGCTTTCATCCGGCACAGTGTGGGCGACCGGGCTGCGCAGCGGCTCCATAATCAGGTCATAAGCCACCAACCGCCCCAGGCGGAAGGCGGCTAACCCCAACAAGAGCAGATCCAGAGCGTTGGGTTGGAACTCGCCGGCAACGACTTTCTGCCCCATCCAGACTACCGCGCCGAAGCCACCCAGGAAGATGACGATCAGCGCCAGCTTTGTCAGATATTCTTGCTGTTTGAGAGCACGATCGCGGGGTTTCACACTGGAAACCTTTCTGAAAGGATGTTGAAATGTCGGCAACTTATCATTGTCACTCACTGAGTCTGCGGCGTTATGCGACCGCGCACCGCGACGACAATCTGCCAGGGACGCAGCAGATAGCCCAATGGATAGGTGACGATATGCACCAGGCGAGAGAACGGGAAAATCAACAGCAGGATGAAGAAATTGAACACATGCAACTGGATTACCCAGGGCAACGGCGCAACGAATTCTGGGCGAGGCTGGAGCGTGATCAACGACCACAGATAAGGTGTAAATACCGCGGTGAACCAGTAGGAGCCAAAACGATAGAAGGTTGCCGTCCAGACGCCCGTGATCACCGAAACCAGCAGCAAGATCAGCACCACCCAATCCATACGCGTGGTGACCGGCCACAAGCGGCGGCTGGTGAGGCGGCGATAAACCAGGATGACCAGCCCTGCCAGCGCCCAAATCCCCAGCGCCAGACCAGTAAACTCCAGCAGGTATAACCGAACCGGGACCGCGTTCCACCACATCAGGCTCCTGGGCAGCAGCAAAGCCAGCAAATGTCCCAGCAGAATGATCAGGATGCCGTAATGCAACGAAATCGAACCCCAATACAGTTTGCGCCGCTCCAAAAGCTGCGAAGACAGGCTGGAGATGGTGAATGGCCGATAAATCGAGCGGTAAACGCTGCCAATCACGCATACCGCCAGGGCGATATAGGGGAAGATCACGAACAACAGGTTATTCCAGTTCATAGCGTTTCCTCCGTGCAAAGCCGGGGCGGCTGGCGTCTGACCAGTCGCCCGGCCTGCTCAATCACGCATCTCTTTTTCCAGCGCTTCCGCCAGCGCCAGATATTTTTCATGCACCCCTTCGCCCGTCTCTTCGTGTTCGACATGTTCAAAGCCTTCGAAGATACTGTCGTGCTCTTCGGGCGGCACGACCTTGTCGGCTAGGGGGAACAAGATATTGTCTTCTTTGTAGATGTGCTGGCGCAATAAGGCGGCGTAACCGCGGGCATTTTCGATGACTGCATCCACGGCGGTTAGATCGCCATTTTGCAGACGCAGAGCGGCTTCGCGCAAGGCGCGGGTGTAACCACGCCCCATTTCGTGTTCAGCGAGCATCACGCCGATCGGTCCGCCCTCGCTGGGCACGCCTTTCGCGTTCATGGCTTTGAAAAGCACACCTTCTTCCTTCATGTGATGACAGCCATCGGCAAATCCTTTGACGAAATCCGTGGCTTCGATAAAGAAACCCGGGCGCACATGCTGCCCTTGCTCAAGTTTTGCCGCGCTGACTTCCAGCGTGTTCAGAACGCGCTCGATGACGCGGTGTTCCTCCATCAAAATTTGTGTTGCTTTCATAGAAAAACCTCTCCTTACAAAATATTTTCCGGCGCAGTCGCCGCCAGCGATTGGACGGCACACAACGCCGCTTCAAACAAAAGGTTATACGGATTGTCTGCATCCGACTTGCGCAACGCAGCCGCAGCGCGCCGCACGGCAGGCTCAAAGATGGCTAACAATTCGGGCAACGGCTCTGCCGTCGTATCCAGATAGCGCAGCGCGGGGATGATGTGGTCGGGCAACTCGCCGTCTGTATCTACAGACAGGCGCGCCAGCTCGTGGTTGAGGCGCGCCATAAACTCGCCGCGCTGATAACTCTCGCCCCAGGTCTGGAAACCCAGGTAGGGAGCGGCGGAGGGGTTCAAATCCAACGCCGAGGTGTAAAGTTCTTCCCACTCGCCTAACGAGAGCGACTGCACCAACACGATAAACTTATCCAACAAACGATGGGCGCTGCTGTTTTGCATCTGTTCGGCCAGTTGACGCAATCTTCCCAGGCGGCCAGGGGCTGGATAGCGAAAAGCTTCGGCGAGAATAGAAAAATCGCTCATGTCCACCTCTTCATTCCCCTCTGCGGGGCACTTGCAGATAGCCCAGACCGGCTTCGCCCTTGTGCGCCAGCGGATCCTTCCAGGCTTCTACCGCCATCTCGCGATGGTAGGGCGGCAAGACGAAACGCTCCTCTAGCGTTGGCTGGGTGGTCAACTGATAGATCGCTTCGGCTTCTTGCGGGGTCGTCCCTGCCTCGGCCAACAGCTTGATCAGCTTTTCGTCCACCTCGCCATCCACAGTTTTGCGGCGCATATACAGCCGCACCGCCAACATCTTCACCAGCGTCTGACGGATGATTTCCTGGTTGCCCGCCGTAAACAGGTTCGCCAGATACTGCACCGGCAGGCGTGCAGCAGACAGGCGATGGAAGAGCTCAAAGTCGTGGTTAGCGTCGCTGAGATCCAGGCGGAACAACCCATCTTCGATGACGCTGACTACCGGCGATAGCGGGGGTATATAGAACATCATCGCCAGGGTGCGGTATTCCGGGTGCAGCGGCAAGGCCAGCTTCCAAACCTTGACAAATTGATACACCGGCGAAAGCTGCGCAGCGCGGATCCAATCATCGCCCAGGCCGTTGGCTTTTGCGGCGGCGATCACCTCTGGATCGAACGGGTCCAGGATGGCATCGCGTTGCGCATCAACCAGTTGCTCATCGGGCACCATCGCTGCCTCCGGCAGGCGGTCAGCATCATAGAGTAGCACACCCATATAGCGGATGCGGCCGACGCAGGAATGCGCGCAGGCAGGCGCCTGGCCGGTTTCCAGACGCGGAAAGCACAGAATGCATTTCTCCGACTTACCGGTTGACCAGTTGTAGTACACTTTTTTATACGGGCAGGCTGCCACGCACATGCGCCAGGCGCGGCAGCGGTTCTCGTTCACCAGCACGATGCCATCCTCCTGGCGTTTGTAAATCGCCCCAGAGGGACAGGCGGCGACGCAAGCCGGGTTCAGGCAATGATTGCAAATGCGCGGCAAATAATTGAACACCACCCGCTCCAGCTCGTCTAATTGCGCCCGAACCTCGGCGGGTACATCTTCCAGGTTCGGATCATTGCGGGCGTAGATGTTCGAACCGCCCAGGTCGTCATCCCAATTTGGGCCGCTCTTGATTTCCATCGGCTCGCCAGTGATCATCGAAATCGGTATGGCTGTGGGCTGATCATCGCCGGCTGGGGCGTTGAACAAATCCTGATAGCGGTAAGTGAACGGCTCGTAATAGTCCTCCAGGCTGGGCAGAGCGGGGTTGAAAAACAGCTTCAGCAACCCGGCAGCGCGCGAATGCAGGCGCAGGCGCAACTTTCCGTCCTTGAATTCCCAGCCGCCCTGAAAATGCTCCTGGTTCTCCCACTGCGTTGGATAGCCGGAGCCGGGGCGGGTTTCGACGTTATTCCACCACATATACTCAGCGCCTTTGCGATCGGTCCACAGGTTCTTGCAAGCCACCGAGCAGGTGTGGCAGCCGATGCATTTATCTAAATGAAAGAGCATACTCATATGAGCGCGAACGTTCATGGCTAAAACTCCACTTTGTCCAGCTTGCGCACGAAAACGAATGTATCGCGGTTAACGCCGGTTGGCCCCCAATAGTTGAAGGCGTAGGTGAATTGAGCATAGCCGCCAGACATTAACACCGGCTTCAGGCGGGCGCGGGTGAGCGAGTTGTTCATCCCGGCGCGGCGGCCGCGTAGCGGCGACTTGGGGATGCCAACCGTGCGCTCAGTGGCGTGATACACAAAGACCGTGTTGCGTGGAATGCGCGCCGAGACAATTGCTCGCTGGACGAACACCCCGTTATCGTTGAACAGCTCTACCCAATCATTGTCCCGGATGCCCAATTCTGCGGCGTCTTTGTCGTTCAGCCACACCGGATAATCGCCGCGCGAGAGGGTCATCATGCGGTGATTCTCCGAATAAGTGGAATGGATGCTCCATTTACCGTGCGGCGTGATGTAGTTAAGCAGCTTGCCCTGCGCTTCCGCCAGGCTGCGCTGGGTCTCGTCCAACATAGTATGATCGGGGCGCGGCTTATAGGTGGGCAGATGCTCGCCCCATTGCAGATACATCTCATGATCCAGATAGAAGTGCTGCCGACCGGACAGCGTGCGCCAGGGGATGAGCCGCTCTACGTTGAGCGTGAACGGCGAGTACGCCCGCCCTTTGTTGACGATGGCCGACCAGGTGGGCGTAGTGAGCCCCCGCCGCGGCTGCGAGACGATGTCGGCGAAGGAATAGCGCAGCTCGCGCTGTCCATCTGCCAGGTCGGTGAGCGATAGTCCGGTCTTGTGCTCTTCTACCTGGAAGGCGCGGTAAGCCAGTTCGCCGTTGGAACAGGGATCCAGGTACAGGATGGCGTCAGCCACCTGGCGGGCAAATTCCAGGGAAGGATAGACGCGCCCGTTGGTCGCCGCGGCTGAACCGCCGTTGCCGCTAAAGACGCCGCCCGGGGCGCCGCCGAAGGCGCGCGGCTGCAAGTTTTGCAGATCGTGATATTCCTGTTTTACGGGGATCGTCAGGCCATGCGCGCTGACACCGTTTTGTTCCACGCCGCGCCCCAGGCTGATCATGCGCTCGTACAGGTTGACGTAATCGCGCTCCACGACGCGGAACTTGGGCATGGTCTTCCCCGGTATTGGCTCAACTTCACCTTTCTTCCAATCCAAAACCTGTGGCTGTGCCAGTTCGTCCGGGGTATCGTGCTGCAAGGGCAGCATCACAATATCCTTGACCGGCTCGGGCAGGTGCTTTTGCGCCAGCTCGCTAAATTTGCGGGCAACTGCCTTGAAGATCTCCCAATCGGCTTTGGATTCCCAGGCTGGCGGCACGGCAGCCTGCATAGGATTGATATAAGAATGCAGATCGGTTGTATTCAGATCGTCTTTTTCGTACCAGGTGGCGGCGGGCAAGACAATATCCGAGTATAGGGCGGAGGTGTCCATGCGGAAGTTCAGGTCCACCACCAGATCCATTTTGCCGATCGGCGCGGTCGGGCGGTAAGCCACTTCGTGGACATACCCCTCGGCCTGTTCTGGGGCGATGGCGTTGGTATGGGTGCCTAGATAATGCTTGAGGAAATATTCATGGCCCTTGGCGCTGGTGCCGATGGCGTTGCCCCGCCAGATGAACCACATTCGCGGCCAGTTTTCCGGCAGATCCGGTGCTTCCACAGAGAAGTACAGTTGGTGGTTGCGCAATTGCTCAACCACATAAGCGATGATTTGAGCGTCGTTCTGCGCACCGGCGGCGATCGCCTGCTGCACAACCTGTAACGAGCTTTTGTTGAACTGCGGGAAGAATGGCAGCCAGCCGCGGCGCACCGCTTGAGCCTGAATATCTATAGTGTGCGGGCGTTGGGCGTCCTGCGCGCCATGATCGTCTTTGCGCGGCAAGGTATCGTAAGCCGAGAAGCCGCGCTCATAACGCCATTGATCGGAATGAACATAGTGGAATGAAGGCGTATTCTGTTGGCGGGGCGACATCCCCCAATCGGAGGCAAATGCGATCGCCCCCCAGGAAGCCTGGTTGACTAACTTTTCTTGCCCCACATAATGCGCCAGCCCGCCGCCATTCACCCCCACCGAGCCGGTCAACATCAACGCAACGATGCCTGAGCGGTAGAGCAGATTGTTGTGATACCAGTGATTGGCGCCGGCGCCAATGATGATCAGATTTTTACCGCGCGTCTTTTCGGCGTTGGCGCCCCACTCACGGGCGAAGCGCAGCAGCGTCTCGCGGTGGATGCCGGTGTATTTTTCCTGCCAGGCGGGTGTGTACGGAATATCATCCCCATAATCATGGGCATACTCGCCAGGCAACCCCCGATCCACCCCGAACTGCGCCATGATCAGGTCGAATACCGTGGCGACCCAAACGCGCCCTTCGACCGTTTCGATAGAACGGACGGGTACGCTGCGGCGCAACACCTGTCCATTGGCGAAATCGTCAAATTGCAGCTCAACCAGCTCATCATATCCGTCCAAAAACGATAACTGCGGATCTATTGCTTCACCGCTTTCCGCATCTTTCAGCTCCAGATTCCATTTGCCCTGGTCTTGCTGCGCCCAGCGGAAGCCAATCGTACCCTGCGGCATACGCGGCTGCCGGGAAGTTTGATCCCAGACAAGCAGCTTCCAATCGCCATTTTCGCTATCCTGATACTTCGCTAGGCGATTCGCCCGCAGATAACGCCCAGGTCGTCCGCCTTCTTCGATTTCGACCAGAAACGGCAGGTCGGTGTATTGTTTGACGTATTCAATGAAGTAAGGCGTCTGCCGCTGGACATAGAACTCTTTGAGCAAGACGTGATTGACCGCCATCCAGAAAGCTGTATCTTGCCCGGCGTGGGTGGGGATCCAGTAATCGGCGTACTTTGCCACTTGAGAAAAGTCGGGCGAAAACACCACCAGTTTTGCGCCCGCATGGCGCACCTCGGAGATGAAATGCGTGTCGGGCGTGCGCGTCATGTTCAGGTTCGAGCCCATCACGGCGATAAAGCGGGCGTTGTACCAATCCGCCGATTCGTGCACGTCGGTCTGCTCGCCCCAGATCTCCGGGCTGGCGGGCGGCAGGTCACAATACCAATCGTAAAAGCTCATCGCCACCCCGCCCAGCAGGGTCAGGAAGCGGCTGCCGGCGGCGTAACTGATCTGCGACATGGCCGGGATGGGCGAGAAGCCAATCACGCGATCTGGCCCATACTTTTTGATGGTATATATCAGCGAGGCTGCAATAATCTCCAACGCTTCATCCCAGGAAACGCGGCGAAAACCGCCCTTGCCGCGCGCTTGCTGATATTTGCGCCGTTCGCCTTCATTGCTAACGATGGATTCCCAGGCCTGCACCGGATCGTCGAAAGCAGCGCGCGCCAGACGCCATTGGTCAATCAGAGCGCCGCGTGCATAGGGGTATTTGACGCGGATAGGGCTGTAGAGATACCAGGAAAAGCTAATCCCTCGCTGGCAGCCCCTGGGTTCATAAGGCGGCAGCCCGTCCTCAAGCCGTGGGTAATCCGTTGCCTGAAGCTCCCAGGTAACGATACCGTCTTTCACAAACACTTCCCACGAGCAACTACCGGTGCAGTTCACGCCGTGCGTGGTGCGCACGCGGCGATCGTGTTGAAAACGGTTGCGATAAAACTCTTCCCAGCGCCGCTCAGCGGGCGAAACAAGATCTTTACTCCAATTGGTCATCGGGGCCTCCAATAATCTCATCTATCATGCGTTGCGCTGCGCCTCATCCCCTGCTGCGCAGTTGTTCCGAAATGCTACGCCGCTGGCGCGGCCAGAAGAGCGCCATGCCGGCAAACAACGCCAAAGCTCCACCGACGCCAACTGCCCAAAACCACGTGACCGGGGTCGTTGTTGGCTGCGGCGCAGGTTGCGCGCCAGCCCACACAAAGTAAGCCAGCAAGTCAGCCTGTTCTTGCGGGGTGAGCGGTCGGGTGGCGAAGAACCCTTGCATAGTCGGGAAGGGTAGGCTGGCCAGCACGCTCGCCGTTCCGGCCTCACCGCCATAGCGCTGCACCACCTGGGTCAGGTCTGGCCCCAACGCACCGCCGCCCAGAGCAGGGAGACCTGCAGCGCTGTGGCAGGCAATGCAACTAACCCCGCCGTTTTGCAGGCGCACCTGACCGCTGAAAAGAGCCTGGCCGCGCGCTGGATCGCCCGCGCCGACCGGCGCAGCCGCTGGGGGAACGTTAGCTGCTCCGCCAGCGGTTGGGTTTTCCAGATAAGCGATGAGCGCATCCACCTCCGCCGGCGATAGCGCCAAATTCGGCATGGGGACGTTGTTATACTCGGCGAGCAATTGCGTAGCGATGGGATCTCCAGAAGCAAGCACCTGATCGGGGGCGGCGATAAACCCTTTGAGCCAGGCCAGATCGCGACGCTGGGTCACGCCCTGCAAATCGGGGCCAACCAGCCTGCCACCGCCAATGGTATGGCAAGCCTGACACTTCTGGGCAAAAATCGCCTGTCCTTCGCTGCTGGCTTGTTGCAATGAAGTCGCTTTGACCAGGTAAACCGGCGCGGCAAGAATTACAACCACCAACAGCCAGAGGCTCCATCTTCGTAAAACAGGATTGTCAAGTTGCATTTTCACCGCCTTTTCTTTCTTATTCGCTAGAATGGTCGGTCAGTGGTAAGCTGCGGATCAAATCTATCAATGCGGCGCTGTGCGCCGGCAGCGTTTGGGCGCTATGAAAACGGACGATGTTCTTCTCCAGATACACCTGGATCAAAGGGAGCTCTGGAAAGCGCTCCATGATTTGTCCAATGATCTGAATGCTATGCTGTGGAAGTTCTTCGGGCATGGCTAACAGGATGATTTGCGGGGAGTGGTCCGCCAAACGCGTCAGGACGCGTTGATCCAGGACCCAGGGGCCCAGCAATTGAACATCCTCCAAACCGCGCAACAAATGCTCCAGGCTTTCATCCAGCAATTGTTTTGCGCCCAGGATAGCCACACGCCGCTTTTCCATCCTTGATAACCCTTTCTAAGGCTGCCACAGCCGTAAGAAAGCGATCACATCCGCCAGTTGGGCGTCGGATAAACGATCGGCAAAGCCAGCCATTGCCGTGCTGGGCCGCCCTTGTTGCAGGAAGGCGAGAAGCTCGGCGTTGGTCTGACCCTGGATAAAGGGGCTTGGGTTGAGCGCAAACCCGATCCCACCTTCGCCCTGAACTCCGTGGCAGGCGGAACAGTTGGCGGTGTAGAGCAGCGCCCCGGAGGCGGGGTCGCCGATTGGCCATTGGTCGCGCAATTCCTGCAAGGCGTTCAGGGCAGCCGTCGTCTCCTGCGCCGCAAGCTGCGCCTGAATATCGCGCAACACCTGCGCCCCCTGGCCGGTTGCCACAGAGAGGGCGCGCTCAATGTGCAGCGCCGCGCTTTGTTGATCGTTGTTCTGCAACGAGAAAATTGCCCGTTCTATTAGATCGCTCACCGCAAAACTGGGCTTGACTTCGACGCCCTGCCGCCAGGCAGCGATCAAAGAAACCAGGTCTTCGATCTGTTCCGGCGAGAGCACCGTGCCCCAGGTGGGCATACCCTTTGCCGGGCGACCGTTGCGGATCACCGCCCGATACCAATCATCCGGCAACACCTGCAGGCGTTGCGGGTCGTTGAGGCGCGGCGCGTTCTCTCCACCAACGCCATTCTCGCCGTGACAAACCGCGCAGGTGCCGGCAAACAGCATCGCGCCGCGCCCGGGGTCAGGGGTAAAGACAGCCGGTTTGACCTCCGGCGCGGTTGGCTCCCAAGAACGCAGCAGGGCGACCAAATCGCGCACATCTTCGTCGGTCAGCGGGCCGCCGAAATCCACACTCCAGGCGGGCATCTGTGTGCCTGGCACGCCAGAGCGGATGACGGCGAAAAAGACGCTATCCAGGGTGTTCTTCAGCACGGCGCGGTTGTTTAGCGCCGGCCCGACCCCACCCTCGCCCTGCGCGCCGTGACAGGCGACGCATTGCTGGTTGTAAATGGTCTGGCCGCGAGCGACCCGTTCGCGATTGAATTCTTCAGCCGCCTGCGCCAGGCGAACCTGTTCTCTAAAGCCATAAAAGCCCAGTCCCAGGATCAGCGCCAGGCTAAGAGCCAGACCTACAAGGATGTAATTGCGATAATTTTCCGCGGCTGTTTGCATGGCAGGGGACCTCAAGCACCTGTAATTTGCGAAGGATCGAATGCGCTACGCTCAATGGGTTTGCTGGTGTCCACCCACACTTCGCCGCTCTTGATGGTGATGGGGAAGATGTCCAGGGGGCGAGGCGCAGGGCCGCCGATCACCTCGCCAACGGAATTGAACAATGAGCCATGACAGGGGCAGTGAAACTGCCCTTCTTCTTCGACCCACGGCACAGCGCAGCCCAGGTGAGTGCAACGCTGCCACAAGGCGAGCAGGCCATCTTCGGTGCGGGTGATATAAAAGCGCCCGGTTAGGATGCGGTTCACGCTGTTAACGGCGAATTCGTCCACTTTGCCGGCATACACCATTCCGAAAAATCCGCCGGTGCTCACAGGTTTCAAAAAGTTCAGCAGCGCCACCAGCGATTG
>DYGV01000103.1 GCA_020724505.1 Anaerolinea thermophila | reverse complement strand
AGGATATTCCATCTTCAAACCCTCTAATGCCGATGCCAACACCGTACCGATCACCAGATTGCGATACCAACGCCGGTTAGATGGCACGATATACCAAGGCGCCCAATCGGTGCTGGTCAGGCTGAGAACATCTTCATAGGCTTGCATATATTGCGGCCAGAGCTTTCGCTCTTTGAGGTCCGCCGGGTTAAATTTCCACTGTTTGGTTGGGTCATCCAGGCGTTCTTGTAGCTGTTTCTTTTGCTCTTCCAATGAGATGAATAAGAAAAACTTCAGGATTGTTGTTCCCTCCTCAGCCAACAGACGTTCGAAATCGTTAATTTGCTGATAACGCTGCCTCCAAACTGTTTCTGGCACCAATTCATGCACACGCACGACTAGAACATCTTCGTAATGGCTGCGGTTAAATATGACAATCTCCCCTTTTCCAGGGGTCTGTTTATGTACACGCCAAAGATAATCATGATCCAATTCTTCTGGCGTTGGCACCTTGAAGTTTGCCACCCGCACACCCTGCGGGTTCACGCCTTCAAAAACATGGCGAATCACACCATCTTTACCAGAGGTGTCCATACCCTGCAACACGACAAGTAGCTTGTGTTTATGTTCTGCGTAAAGCAACTCCTGCAAGGCCTCTAACTTTCGTGAAAGATTGCGAGACTTTTCTTCAGCTTCCTCCTTTCCCCCATCAAACGCTTGACGATCGTCTGCATCCCATTCAGAAAGTTTCACCCGTGTCCCCGGTTTAACGCGGTATCGTTCCATTTTTCCTCCCAAACAAAGAAATTGTAGATGGATCCATAAACAGAATTCCGATTGTGATATAAGTCACAATTCTCGATGACTTAAATCGCTTTATAATATCAGACAATTCTGCTACAATACGAGCAGGAAACATTGTGAAATTTTACACAATCAGAAGATATATTGGTATCGCAATTTTAGAGAAATGGATCTCAGAGATGAACGGTAATCAGACGATTCAATACTATGTATTCGATGGGGATCGTCCAATAAAGAAGGATGCAGAAATTATCATCGAAGCCCCGGTTTCTTTAACGGTTAATGGAGAGGTCTGGCTGACATTTATGTGTACACCGGCGGATTTGGAGGCGCTTGCCGTGGGTTTCCTATTCAATGAAGGAATCATCCGATCGTTCGATGATGTCGTTCAGGCGCGGGTTTGTGCCCATGGCGATAACGTGGATGTTTGGCTCAATCATAGCGCAGAGAAACCGGAGAAATGGCGACGCACTTCCGGCTGCACTGGAGGACTAACCTCTGTGGATAGTGAGCGCATTTTGCCCGATCAATCTTTCCAGCCGTCTTTAAACGGTGTAACCCTTTCTCCCCAGCAAGTGGGAGCCTTGATAGAAACGCTCTTCGAATCCCAGGAACTTTATCGGCGATCGGGCGGTGTACATACTTCCATTCTTACAGATGGCTACAAGGTTTACGCGGTAGGGGAAGATATTGGCCGACATAACACGCTGGACAAAATCGCTGGTCGCTGCTTGATGGAAAACATCCATCCGCCGCGACGCGTCTTGATCACCACGGGACGCATCAGCTCAGAGATGCTGCAAAAATCAGCGCGCCTTGGCGCTTCAATCGTCATCTCTCGCACTTCTCCCAGCTCGCTATCCATTCAGATGGCCGAACGTTGGGGAATCACCTTAATTGGATATGCTCGACGGAATCGCTTTAATGTCTATACGCATCCTCGGCGCATTTTACATGACGTTATCGGCGTTCAGGCATATTCTGAAGTAAAAGAGACAGGATAAAAAAATTGAAACCAGGAGAGTTCACCACATGCCATTGATAAATTCGCCGCAAGATCTCAGGCGCGTTCGCGAGGAAACGCTGCAAAAACGCCTGCTGCAAAATCAGGCAAGTCGTATTCAAATTATCGTCAGCATGGACACGCCCGCCATCGCCGCAGGGGCGCGAGAAACAATGCAGGCAATCCTGGAATTTATTGAAGAAGAGAAACTGAACCACATCTTGGTTAAAAAAACCGGAAATCTCGGTTTCGATTCATGGAAGCCCATCGTACAGGTTGTCATCAACAGTCAATCGCCGGTTACCTACCGGAAGGTTTCTCCGACCGTCGCTCGACGGATTATGGAGGAGCATGTCGTCGGCGGCAAGGTCGTGCAAGAACATGCGATACATTTCTGACCACCCCGGATTGAAGACAAAAACCACAAATTTAACCCCAAATCGAGGTCATTCATGAAAGACCAATCCACAAAAGACCTACCCATTGCAGCCATTGTGGAAGCTGCGATAGAAAAACACGGCACAAATTATGATGCCTTTATTCCAATCTTGTTGGAAGTCAATAAGGCTGTTGGTTATATTCCTCTTCATGCGCTAAAGGAAATTCGACTTCGGGTGCGTGCTCCAGAAGACGGGATTTTTGTCAATGAGGGGCGCTTATATTCATTGAGCAGTTTTTATCACATGCTTTCCACCAAACCCCGCGGACGCCACGTGGTGATTTTCTGCGAGAGCGCCCCTTGCCATGTGGTTGGAGGCCGCCAGGTTTGGCAAGCATTGAAAGAAAATCTTGGTCTAAAAGCTGGCGAAACCTCGGAAGACGGCAAATGGTCGCTGGTCACCACCAGTTGTCTTGGAACTTGCGGCGTTGGCCCTGTAGTGGTTGTTGACGATGAAATATACGGCAATGTAACACCGGAGCAGGTTCCCGAAATTCTTGCCCGCTATGAATAGATTGGAGTAGGCCGCAGATGAAAATTACCCGATCCATGGTTTTAGTCTCAAGTGATCCACTGAGCCTTCAGCGCGGATCGCTGGAGATTTATCGTCGTTTCCAAGAAAAACTGGAGAGTTACCAACTGGCAGAAGAAGTGGCGCTCTCCACTATAACGGACGTTGGAAATACAGAAGCATCCCCTGTTGTGGTCATCTATCCCGAGGCGGTCATTTACGGGCCGGTGCAGCCAGAAAACGTTGACCGACTGGTTAGTGAGCATCTCTACAAAGGACATATAGTTGAGGAGATGCTTGTTCCTAAACGCCACTTACCCAGTCGCATGGCGTGGTTACAATCACGCAAAGGTTCTCTACCTGCTCAACAACGTATCCTTCTGGCGCGCGTTGGCAAAATAGATCCAGAAAACATCGAGGATTACATCTTACACGACGGTTATCAGGCGCTGGCTAAAGCGTTAAGCAAAATGACGCCGCAACAAGTCATTGAAGAAATATCTAAATCCGGTTTACAAGGACGCGGCGGCGCCGGCTTTCCGACGGGCAGAAAATGGAGCTTCGTTGCCAGCGCGCCTGGAAATAAAAGATACGTAATCTGCAACGCAGACGAGAGCGAACCCGGCACTTTCAAAGACCGCGTGCTCCTAGAAAGCGATCCCCATGCAATCCTCGAGGCAATGATTATCGCTGGATATGCCATCCATGCGCAGGAGGGTTATATCTATATCCGCGGCGAGTATGAACTGTCGCAAAAACGTTTTTTAAAGGCAATTGAACAGGCGCACGAGTATGGCTTTCTGGGGAAGAATATTCTTGGTTCCAATTTCGATTTCGAAGTTCATCTTCATTCCGGCGCAGGCGCGTATGTCTGTGGCGAAGAGACGGCCTTGATTGAGTCAATCGAAGGTAAACGCGGCGAACCGCGCTCTCGCCCACCCTACCCCACAACCCACGGCTTATGGGGACAGCCCACGCTGGTCAACAATGTAGAAACTTTGGCGAATGTGCCGCCAATCCTGTTACATGGCGCCGAATGGTATCGCCGATTCGGTACACCAAGCAGTCCAGGCACGAAGGTCTTCACCATCCTGGGCAACGTAAACGCGACAGGCGTGATCGAAGCACCCATGGGTATCACCCTTCGTGAAGTGATCAACATCTATGCGCAGGGAATGAAGAATGGCGCCGCGTTCAAGCTGGCTCAGACTGGTGGCTCCAGCGGCTCCTTAATTCCTGCAAGTTTACAAGATACGCCGCTGGATTTTGACTCTCCTCGCAAAGCTGGCGTTTCGCTAGGTTCCGGCGCTTTGCTCATCTGCGATGACAACACCTGCGTGGTAGATCTGGTCAAAGTCTTGCTGCGCTTCTTCCGCTTCGAGAGCTGTGGAAAGTGTACCCCCTGTCGAATTGGGACGCAACGTTGCTATGAGACGATACGCGCCATTACCGAAGGTGGCGGCCAGTTATCCGACCTGGATGGTTTGTTGCGTCTCGCCGAGCAAATGGAGAGATTGTCCAATTGCGGCCTGGGGCAAACCGCCGCCGTACCCATTCGCGACATGCTCAAACATTTCCGCACCGAAGTGGAAGCGCACATTCGCCTGGGGATTTGTCCCACGGGTATCTGCCGCATGGTTCCCGAAGATGAAACTGCTGAGCTGATCGAAAATCAAATGGTATAACTGGAACGTTATCCAAAGAGGTAACCTTATGATCTCACTAAAAATCAATGGAATTCCAGTTGAAGCGCCTGAAGGAACAACCGTCTTGCGGGCGGCTGAGCAGGCGGGCATAGAAATACCTACCCTGTGCGACCATCGCGACCTGACGCCGTACGGCGGCTGCCGATTGTGTGTAGTAGATGTCAAAGGCTGGCGATTCCCGATGGCTTCCTGCACCTTGCCCGTTGCTCCTGACATGGAAGTCACCACCGAATCGCCTGCCCTGGTTGAGTCGCGGCGCACAATATTGGAATTGATCTTATCAAATTATTATGACGCAGGCTATGAAGACAGCTTAGGAGAGACGCAACTGATGCGCTGGGCAAAACGCTATGGCGTTGACCCAGCAAAAGTCATGCTGAAAAAGCCTCGTTTTGCCGTTAACAGCGATCCCAATCCATTTATTTGGGTGGATATGAACAAGTGCATCTTGTGCACGCGCTGCATTCGGGCTTGCGCAGAGATCCAGGGGCGCTTTGTCTGGTCTTTAGTAGAGCGCGGTTTCGACACCCGAGTGGTAGCCGGGGCAGACACAGATATGTTGGACGCCCGTTGTGAATCCTGTGGCGCATGTGTGGCCTATTGCCCTACCGGCGCCTTAAACAACAAAATGTCCCTGAGTCTGGGATTGCCGGACAAAGTGGTCACTACCACATGCACCTATTGCGGCGTAGGCTGCCAGTTGGATCTGAATGTCAAGGATGGCCATGTCGTCCGGGTCACATCCAACCCCAATGCACCCGTGAATGGGATGCATCTTTGCGTCAAGGGGCGTTATGGCTATGACTTCATCCATCACGCGGAGCGTTTGACCAAACCCCTTGTCCGCCAATACTTGCTGGAAGGGACACCGCGACCCAAAGGACGCGGCGAATGGGTAGAAGTGGATTGGGATACCGCGTTGGATATCGCCGCTCGTAAGCTTGCTGGAACTCGCGATGCTTACGGCGCAGACAGCGTTGGCGTATTAGCCTCTGCGAAATGCCTCAACGAAGAAAACTACCTGATGAACAAGTTCGCCCGTCAAGTTATTGGCACCAATAACATAGACCATTGCGCCCGTCTCTGACACTCCAGCACCGTGGCCGGTCTGGCCACTGCTTTTGGTTCGGGCGCGATGACCAACCCCATGGAAGACGTGGTTCAACACGCGCGGGCGATGCTGATTATCGGTTCAAACACCACCGAACAACATCCAGTATTCGGCACAAAGATCCGCCAGGCTGTGCTGAAACGCGGAGTCAAACTGGTGGTTGCAGATCCGCGACGAATTGACATAACGGAATATGCAACCCTCCATTTGCGCCACAAACCAGGTACAGATATTCCCCTGATCAATGGCTTGATGAACATTATCCTCGCCAACGGATGGCAGGATGATGAATTTATCGCCAATCGCACGGAAGGCTTTGATGAGTTGAAAGCGGTGATTGAGGAATATCCGCCCGAAAAAGTGGCCGAAATCACCGGCGTTCCGGTCGAGAAATTGCGCCAGGCAGCCGAAATTCTGGCTTTGAATAAGCCGATGGCTGTGATGTGGGCGATGGGCATTACGCAACACATTGTTGGCGTGCGTAACGTCATGGATCTGGCGAACTTGCAAATGTTATTGGGCAATTTGGGCGTTTCCGGCGGCGGTGTCAATCCGCTGCGCGGCCAAAACAACGTCCAAGGCGCCTGCGACATGGGCGCTTTGCCGGATGTTTATCCCGGTTACCAAAAGGTAAACACCGAAACGGCGATACAAAAATTTGAAGCCGCCTGGGGCGCTAAAATGTCCGAACATTTTGGCATGACCGTCACAGAGATGATCCCAGAGATTGAAAGCGGCAAAATCAAGGCGCTGTATATCCTGGGCGAAGATCCAGTGATGAGCGATCCGAACAGCAGCCATATTCGCCATTGCCTAGAGATATGCGACTTCATCCTCCTGCAAGAGATCTTCCCTTCAGAAACCTCGCGCTACGCTGACGTGTTGTTGCCCGGAGTAAGCTTCGCCGAAAAAACCGGCACATTCACTAACACCGAGCGGCGCATCCAAATGGTGCGCCAGGCGATACCTCCACTTGGCGAAGCGCGCCAGGATTGGCGCATCATCTCTGAATTGGCACAGCGCATTCTGGCGTTCGGATCGCGCCAGGTGAATGCCAACGCACCTTTTGCCCAATGGAACTACCGCGATACCGCCCAAATTATGGACGAAATCGCCGCTCTCACGCCCAGTTATGCTGGCGTTTCTCACGCCAGATTGGAAGCCGGTGAACAATTACATTGGCCGGTCAAAGATGCCAATCACCCTGGCACACCTATTCTGCACGTAGGACAATTTACCCGCGGGAAGGGTAAATTTACCCCCATCGAACATATCCCACCGCAAGAAATGCCAGATGATGATTATCCAATGTTACTTAATACCGGCCGCGTTCTATACCATTGGCATGGCGGTGAAATGACGCGCCGCGCAACCGGTCTAATGCAAGTCTACGGGCAAGCATTAGTTGAAATCAATCCAGACGATGCTGAACGGTTGGGATTAAATGGCAACAAGCGCGTACGCGTCTCATCTCGGCGCGGCAGTATCGAAGCTGAAGCTTGGGTCACCGAGCGAGTTCCACCTGGCATGGTATTTGCCAATTTCCACTTCCCCGAAGCCAGCGCCAACGAACTGACTATTGCCGCACTGGACCCGGTCTCCAAAATTCCCGAATATAAAATATGTGCGGTGCGAGTGGAAGCCATCAGAGGCTAATCGCGCAGTCCAATAAGAACCGACGTTAACTGGCGCAATAGTTGCAATAGAAGTGTTTTGGACAATGCTTTTTGTCCAAAACACTTTTTTTATTGCATAAAATAGTGTATACTGATAACTAGATTGAATCGTGGTAATCGCGGTGGATAAGCGCGATTCTTGTAGTGGTGTCTCAAGGAGAATGCCCATGCCCAAGCTGACTCACAAACTGAGTGTAATGATCTTGCTCATTATGCTCTTTTTGAACGGTTGCAGCGCATTCATCGTTCCGACCAATCCCCCACCGATCCCTGGTTTAGCACAAACACTCGCTGCGCAAACTCTAACCGCGCAACAAGCCCGGGCTGCGCGCTACGTCACCCCAATGCCGCCTGTTGCTCAAGAAGAGCTGCCGGTGGTTTTTAACGAACTGGCCGGGGAAGTGCCTGTATTGACAGAGACTCCGCTGCCGCAACTCGCCTCGGATGAAGGTGGGAATCTTTCAGATCCCCCTGCTTCAGAACCCTCCGAAGCTTGCGTCAACGCTGCTGAATTCGTTAAGGATATCACTGTCCCAGATTACACTACGATGAAGGCCGGACAGCGTTTTGTTAAAACCTGGCAATTCAGGAACGTAGGCACTTGCACCTGGACCCCAGATTATCAGGTGATTTTTCTCTGGGGGGATCGAATGGGAGCACCGGAACAATTTCCATTGGGACAAACCGTTGCGCCCGGCGAACTTGTAAATATTTCCCTGGAGTTGGTTGCGCCGAGGGAAGGGAACACGTATCAGGGAAATTGGATGTTCATGGATGCACAAGGGAATCGTTTTGGGACTGGCTATCGCGCACGTGAATTCTTTTGGGTCGCAATTGTTGTGGGTGGGCGGCGATCCTTGAGTGATCTTGGCGGCGGCCTGAGCGGATGTATTGGGGGTGGCTGAAGGCGTTAGCCGACCGGCGTGTACCGTCGGTGGACTCAGTAAAGCAGGAATTTGATGCATCGGTGTATCATCGTTTCATCGCCTCAAGGAGGATGAGGAACTTAAAAACAGGTTGTAAACGTGGAGGTACTCGCAAATGCACCTGAGAGTAAGGTTTAACGGTGTTTTTATTGTCCTCATCAGCGCATTAATATTGACTGGTTGCGCGCAGACACCCGTCGCTGCGTCAAATTCATCCCTGGTTGATGAACCAACTCCTGTCGTGGTACGCATTCTTAACCTGGACGCAGTGTACCAGGCGACAGCTACACCTACACCGACTTTACCTCCTTCTCCTACCAGCACAGCGCCAGATCCAACAAGCAATGGATCCGCCAGAAATACCCAGATCGCCGATATAGCGACTGTTAGCCCAACACCATCCTGCCAAAATAAAGCCGAGTTTGTGCGTCACCTGACCATTTCAGACAACACTGCGCTAAAACCAGGGGAGCAGGTGGCAAAAATCTGGCAGATACGCAACGTTGGCGATTGCGTTTGGACGCAAGGTTATTCATTGGTCTTCATCGCCGGCGAGTCATTTGGAACCGCCACCCAGATACCATTTCCGCAAGTCGTGAATCCAGGCGAAACGCTCGACTTGCGTGTTCTGATCACAGCGCCGCTTTTACCTGGTCTATATACAGGAAATTGGGTCTTTCAAACCCCAGAAGGCGCTCAATTTGGCGTGGGCGTGGATGGCTCTCAACCCCTTATGGTCAAAATTGAGGTAAAACCACCCCCGCGTGACACACCGAGCTGAGCAAAATGTACCGAACCCTGATTCGTGTAATCAGGTCCCGATCACTCTCAACCTCTATCCCCCGACTGCCTCTTGCGGTTAGGGGATTTTTTGTCTATACTTAAATTGCTCTAATTTTAGGAGGCGCCATGAAGAAAAAACGTCAAAGCTTGCTCTTCATCGCTGGCGCGGCTATTCTGGCAACGCTTGCCTGTAGTTTCTTCGCTCTCCCCGCGCCCAGCGATCCTTATTGGCCGCAAACGGCTGCCGCGCAAACATGGTCAGCGATGGAGACGCTCGCTTTTCTCTCCGCCACGCCCAGCCAAACCCCAGCTCCACCCACGGATACTCCAGTGCCCAGCGACACGCCCCGCGCGACTTCCTCGCCAACACCCACAAACACTTTGATCCCGCCATTGACACAACGTCCGACCAATACTCCAACTGTAACCGCGACGTTCACCCGCATCCCCACTGCTACACGTTATTACGGAGGTGGAGGAGGTGGCGGGGGAGGAGGTGGTGGGGGCGGCGGTGGATCATTGCCGCCATGTTACGCCGCCGAACTGGTGCGGGATGTGACCATTCCCAATGGCGAAATCCTGCGCCCCGGAACCGTTTTTACGAAGATCTGGCGCATCAAGAACATTGGCAGTTGCACCTGGCCTGCAGGAGCGCGAATGGTACCTGCATCGCGGAATTCGTGGAGTGGTGATGCGATCCCAATTACCACCAACGTCCGCCCTGGACGCACCGTGGATGCAGCCATCACTCTCACGGCTCCGTTGCTGCCTCCCGGCACCCCATCAGCGGATATGATCGGGAATTTCCTATTGCGAGTGGAACGGAACGTTCAAATATCGCCCTCTGATCGAGACTATTTCCGTGTGCGCATTCGCGTCGCCGACATTTCCTCAGGCGTAATTTGGAACTTCATCAGCAACGCCTGTACAGCTTCTTGGAAGAACAGCCGCGATCGTGCCTTGCCCTGTCCAGGGCGCAGCGGTAACGAAAACGGTTTCGTCTTGCGCTTATCTCCAGCCACCATGGAAGATAACGTTTCCTATACCACGGCGCTATGGACCCACCCATATATGCGAGAAGGCGGGCAAATCATTGGTAGTTTCCCTGCCTTACTTATCCAATCCGGCGACCGGTTGCGCATTCGTGTGGGCTGCATCTTTTCATTTACGCGTTGCAACGTTGGGTATGATGTGTATTATCAGGTATTAGGTGGAAACAGAACGAGTCTGCTTCCTAGCACCCACGTTGAAATTTACGATGGGGTTCTGCATAACATATACGATCAACCCATTGATACTGCCTTCCTCAATCAATATGTATCCTTCACCTTCCAAGTGACCAGCCTGAATCGTCCTCAAGAAAGCGCCGCCGGTTGGTTGGTCTTGGAAATCTACCGCTAGAAAGATCAACTGCTTTATAATCGCCAAACGACGAGCGGCATGGTTCAATGATTAGAATTCGCCGCTCGTCGTCTGACGCCCGCGTAATCACGCGGCTCAACAATTCCGATTGCCCTATTTCACTGCTAAGTGCTTATGACCGTTCGCTCACCAGTTCAATTACGCCTAGATGCCACCTTCACAGCGCTAAAATACCCCAATTATCGTTTATGGTTCTCAGGTCAAATCGTATCTTTGTTCGGCACCTGGATGCAAAGCACAGCTCAAGGGTTTTTGGTTTACGAATTAACCCAATCGCCGGCTTTTTTAGGTTATGTTGGTTTTGCTGCTGGTCTGCCAAGCTGGCTATTCATGCTATATGGTGGAGTCGTTGCAGATCGTATCTCCAGGCGCAACTTGCTGGTCATAACCCAATCCAGCATGATGATCTTGGCATTTGTCTTATCAGCGCTCACATTCACCGGCGTAGTGCAACCCTGGCATATTATCCTGTTGGCTTTTCTGCTGGGCGTGGCAAATGCATTTGATGCGCCCGCTCGTCTTGCCCTGGCGCCCGAGTTGGTAGCAAAAGAAGACCTCACCAACGCCATTGCCCTCAATGGCACCATGTTCAATACAGCCATTATCATCGGCCCCACGGTTGGAAGCCTGGTTTATGCATTATTTGGCGCTGGCTGGTGTTTTTTTCTAAACGGTGTATCGTTTTTAGCTGTGATCTATGCCTTAATCAAGATGAATCTACCTGATATGTCTAAAGGACAACGGCGTACATCTTCAGCATTGAGTGACATTACTGAGGGATTTCGCTATGTATTAACCCAACCTGTGATTCTAGCATTAATCAGTCTGATTTCAGCCGTGAGCCTCTTTGGCGCCTCATTCATCACCCTGTTACCCGCCTGGGCGGTTGAGGTGTTGGGCGGCGATGTAAAAACAAACGGCTTTTTGAACTCCGCACGCGGCGTTGGCGCACTGATCGGCGCATTGAGTATCGCCTCTTTGGGTCGCTTTAGATTCCGAGGGAAACTGCTCACTATCGGATTATTTGTATTTCCGATTATGATGTTGATATTCTCTGTCATCTCCTGGCTGCCATTATCATTACTGGTACTGACAGTCGTTGGAGCATCGCTAGTCTTCGTGATGAACCTGACCAATGCCATGATTCAGACCCATGTCTCGGACAATGTGCGCGGGCGAGTGACCAGCATCTACAGCCTCACATTTTTTGGCTTCATGCCCATTGGATCTCTGCTAATTGGCCTAATCGCCGAACAAGCCAGCGAAAGACTGGCCTTACAGTTTGGCGCGGCCATGCTGTTATTGATAGCAGCGGCGACGCAAGCGATTTTTCCAAACTTGAAGGCGGTTGAGTAAACTTGCCAATCGTCCGCCAGAATGATCATGGAAGCATACCACGAGGTGGCGTTATGACCGGCCGAAATACCCTCTTTATTCGGCTAATAAAATCTGCGTTGGGTTTGTTGGGCCGTACTCGCTTGCCGCGAATAGATGGCCATTTGCGTCTGGCGGGGCTACGTGCTCCGGTGGAAATTTTGCGCGATTCATGGGGTGTGCCTCATATCTACGCCCTAAATACGCTAGATCTATTCTTCGCGCAGGGGTTTGTCCATGCCCAGGATCGTCTTTGGCAGATGGAGTTCAATCGCCGCCTGGTCGCCGGTCGGTTGGCGGAAATCCTGGGAGCGGTAGCGCTGCCGCTGGATCGGTGGATGCGTACTCTCACCCTGCGACGAGTAGCCGAGTTTGAAGTCTCATTGTTGAGCGAAGAAGTAAAATCCTATCTTCAGGCTTATGCCAACGGAGTCAACATCGGCATATTGCTTGGGCGATTGCCTATTGAGTTTACATTACTGGGTTATCGTCCGGAACCCTGGCAAATCAGCGACAGCCTGGCATGGATCAAAATGATGTCTTGGAACCTTTCCGTCAACTGGGAAAGCGAACTGCTGCGAGCGCAATTGGCGGCCAGGCTCGGCCCCGAATTAGCTGCCGAAATGGAAGCTCCCCATCTTTCTCGTTGGCCTTTTATTATGCCGCCCGGGACAGATTGTTCACATATCGGGGCGTCCGCTCTGGAACGCGCCCGACAAACGCGCCCGTTTACCGGCCCGTCCCCATACGAGGGGTTAGGCAGCAACATCTGGGCGCTTTCCGGCGAACGCACCACAAGCGGTAAACCCATCCTTGCCAACGACATGCATTTAGGACTGACTGCACCCGCAATCTGGTACGAAAACCACCTCATCTGCAACGAGTTCAATATCACGGGGGTAACATTTCCTGGAATTCCAGCAATGGTGGCTGGTCACAATGGTCATGTCGCTTGGGGCTTTACCAATGGGTTTGCGGACGTTCAGGACCTTTATATTGAAAGATTACAACGAACCTCGAGTGGGGAGATACAAGTGGAATATTTGGGAAAGTGGGAAGCTGCCAGGGTAATCGAAGAAACGATCCGCGTGAAAGGCGAGCAACCCTTTATTGAAGAAGTAATCATCACCCGACATGGACCAATCATCAATTCCCTGGCGTCGGATTTCGCCAGCGAACAGCCGTTAGCTCTTCGCTGGACATCTTTAGAACCGGATCGTATGGCTGAATCGATTTTTCACATGGTACGCGCTCAAAATTGCCAGGAGCTCCACCAGGCTTTGCAATACTGGACAGCACCAGTTCAAAATGTTGTATACGCTGATGTGAATGGCAATATTGGCTATACCCTGGCGGGAAAAATCCCCCTGCGCGAATGCGGAAACGGTCGGCTTCCAGTTCCGGGTTGGATAGATGAATATGAATGGATTGGGTATATCCCATTCGACGCTCTACCACATTTATACAACCCTCCACAAGGGTATATCGTATCCGCCAATAATCGCCCCGTCGGGGATGACTATCCTATTCCGTTGGAAATCGAACCTATATCCGGCGATAGAGCACAACGCATTTCCGAAATGATTCTGGATAGCAGCCTGCGTAATGATGAAGAGCGAATTGATCTCCCCTTCGTTCAAAAAATGCAGTTTGACCAAGTTTCCCCTTCTGCCCGATTGGTGGCCCGCCACCTGGCGCGCCTGCCGTTGAGTCAGTCTGCTCATACCCCGTTAACCGATTTGCATACAGTTGCTACGCTCATGAAAGAATGGGATGGAAAACTCTCATCCAAAAGCGCGCCAGCGGTGATCTATCAGACCTTTATTCGCAAACTCGTCGCGCTATTGGTAAGCGCCCGATTGGAAGGTCCTGAGCATCACAATCAAGGCCCCACCACGGGCGATCCAATCATTAGTTTAACTGAGCGATTCATGGGAATGGGCCCCACACCGGTCATAGCTGAAACCGGATTATTTGGCGAACGATGGTTACCCTGGTTAATACATCTACTCGATGAACCGGAATCGCCATTCTTCAATCTGGGTAATGGAGAAAAACGAGATGATGTCTTGCAAATGGTATTAGAGCAAACTTTGAACGAAATGAAAACCCGTTATGGAGATGACATTCACCAATGGCGCTGGGGGCGAATACACCAGGTAACTTTTCGACACGCTTTAGGCAATAGTTCAATCCTCGGAAAAGTGTTCAACATCGGTCCTTATCCGGTCGGGGGCGATAGTACGACCATCTGGGCAACCGGAACCAGCTATCACTCCTTAGATTCCGATCACATGATTGGACCGCCATATCGTATGATCGTTGATTTAGACAACCTGGATAATTCATGCAGCCTTCTCG
>DYGV01000102.1:11758-14522 GCA_020724505.1 Anaerolinea thermophila | reverse complement strand
CGGCGTAGAATAACTGTCGCCCGCATTACCGAAATGCTCGGCGATTTGAAGGGCAAGACGATTGGTTTGCTGGGCCTTTCATTCAAACCCAACACCGACGATATGCGCGATGCGCCCTCCATTGATATTGCCAATGCCTTGCTGGCTGCTGGCAGCTCGGTGCGCGCCTATGACCCGGTGGCGATGGATAACGCGCGTTCGCTTCTGCCTGAAGTGGAGATGTACACTGATGTTTACAGCATGGCTGAAGGCTGCGACGCTTTGATGGTCATCACCGAATGGAACGAATTTAAGCAGTTGGATCTGGTCATGCTGCGCGACCTGATGCGCCAACCCGTGATTTTCGATGGACGCAATATCTACGACCCAGAAATCATGAAAAAGTTGGGGTTCCATTACCACGGTTTAGGAAGAGGCTACGACGGGGCAAAGACCGAAGTGTACGCTGCCTCGCAGCGCAAGGCTTAAAAAACCCTGTTCTTCTCGTTCAAGAAGGGCGCTCAATGACGACAGATCGCCCACCCGTGTGCGATTACGAGGGCTCTGATTATCAGAGCGCGTTTTGGGATTCGGGGGGCAGACAGTATGAAGATCGCGTGGAGGAGGTTGCCCTGCGGCGTTTGTTGCCTGCTTCGGGTGATCTCCTCCTCGAGTTGGGCGCAGGCGCCGGACGCAACACGCCGCGCTATCATGGTTTCAAGCGCGTCGTTCTACTGGATTACTCCCGCACCCAATTGCAGCAAGCCCGTCAACGCCTGGGGGATTCGGCGCGTTATCTTTACGTGGCGGCGGACATTTATCGCCTGCCGTTCGTTCCCGCCCTATTCGACGCCGCCACCATGATCCGCACCTTGCACCACATGGCAAACGCCCCGCTCGCCTTACAACAGGTGCGCCAGACGCTTAAGGCCAACGCGGTGTTTATCCTGGAGTTCGCCAACAAACAGAACCTCAAGGCTATTCTGCGTTATGCGTTTCGACGGCAAAGCTGGAATCCATTCAGCCTGGAGCCGGTTGAATTTGCTGCGCTGAACTTCGATTTTCACCCTCGCGCGGTGCGCGCCTGGCTCGCCGAATGCGGTTTCGAAGTGCAACAGACGCTAACCGTCTCGCATTTCCGCTTGTCGTTGCTCAAGCGCCTATTACCATTAGGGCTGCTGGTGAGAATGGACTCGCTAGCGCAATGGAGTGGGAGGTGGTGGCAGCTCACCCCGAGCGTTTTTATGCACGCCCAAGCAAAAGGCGGCGCTGCGGCTGCGCCGGAGGGTCAGTTCTTCCGCTGCCCGGAGTGCGGAAATTTCCCATTGACCGAAGAGGGCAATTATTTGGGGTGTCCTGCCTGCGGCCGTCGCTGGGAAATCCGAGACGGAATTTATGATTTTCGCGAGGCGGCTGAATAAACCGCCACCCTCAAGCTCCCCTCTTTTCCACCACCCAGAAGTGCGATAAGCCGAAAAAGCGCAGGCGGGTACGCTCAGAGGCATGCAATAATGCTCGAAGAGCCTTCCCCACCGCCGGCCAGCGGGCGATGATGTTGTCGTATGCGCCAAAGATCACCGTGCGATGGACGAAGCGCACGGGCAGGCCAACGAACAATCTCTCCAGGTCGCCAACGGTGTAAACGCGCACGTGGGGCGCCAGTCGATCGCGCCAGCTTCGCGGCAGATAATTGAGCAGCGGAATATTTCCAAAGCGATATTTGCCGCGCCAATAAACACCATGCGTCTCGAAGGGGTAGCCGCGATTGGGGACAAAAATCGCAATTCGCCCGCCGGGTTGCAACACGCGCAACATCTCTCGGACCGCCAGTCGGTCATCGCGTACGTGTTCTAACACCTCGTGACTCAGGATGAAGCGGAAACAATCATCTGGGAAGGGCAACTCTTCGCCTGCTGCGCATAGAACTGCGGCGTTGGACAGTTTGGCGGCGATGGTCTGCGCCTGCCGGGCGCGGGCAAAATCGTATTCCAGACCCACGATCGCCTCAGCATAAGGCGCAAGTTGTTCCACATACATGCCCACGCCGCAGCCATTTTCGAGCAGCCGGCCGGCGATCCATCCTCCCGCGGCGTCCAGGATCATGCGCAACCGACGTTGCTGACCAGCGCGCCATACATAGGACGGCTCGCCGCAGCGGGCAGCTTTTTCGAGGTCGCGTTTCTCCTCCAATTTCATCCTGCAACGGTTGAGGGTTTCACCCCCCAATAGATGGCGACCGCGCCAAACATCAAACGCCGAAAGCCCACTTGCTGAAAGCCGGCTTCCATCAGGCGCAGCGCCAACCGCTCCGGCTCAAGAAAACCCGTCGTCGATTCAGGCAAGTAACGATACGCCTCCGCCTGGCCGGCAATGAGGCTGCCCAGCGCAGGAATCACCGTGTAAAGATGAAACTCCATTGCCGGTCGCAGCAGGTTTCGCGGCGGAGGCGTGGTATCCAGGGCAACAATTCTGCCACCGGGTTTGAGCACGCGATACTGTTCGGCCAGGCTGCGCGGCAGGTCGCCCAGGTTGCGCAGCAGGAACGCCGAAACAACTGCGTCGAACGCATGATCAGGAAAAGGCAAACGATTGGCGTCTGCGCCACACCAGGTAATTTGACCGTTTGCGAGAGGGCGGGGCTGCGGCCTGGATCTCCCAACGCGCATCATATCCAGGGTGAAATCGGCGGCAACGATGTGCAGCGAGCTGTGTTGTCGCGCTGCTTCTCTGGTAAGGTCGCCGGTGCCTGCCCCCAGGTCAAGCAAGCGCCCCTGGCGCGGTAGAT
>DYGV01000102.1:1205-11748 GCA_020724505.1 Anaerolinea thermophila | reverse complement strand
CGCCCGACGGATCACCTCTTTACGCCAGCGCAGATCTTGACCTGCGGTCATTATTCGATTCATGAGATCATAGCGCCCAGCAATGCGTGAAAACATCTGTTGCACATAGCGGGCGCGTTCATCGCCGCGTAGATTACTCAAGGTTCATCCTCGCATTTCGAATGTTGAGATTATTGACGTTTGCCTATTATATACTCTGTGGAGGCATCTGGTTTCTCAATAACTCGGCGTCTTCTTCACGGGCGACGCGTTTGCCCTCTTCCACATTCACGCGGGTCAACAGGAAACCGCCCAAGAAGAAAAGCGCGATCAGACTCAGCACCGCCGGTCGGCTGCTGCCAAAAGCGATCCCAGCAGCGGCAAACATGGCCGGGCCGATGATGGACGAAAATTTCTCCATGATGCCGAAAAGCCCAAAGAATTCGCCGCTTTTTGCCGCCGGAGACATGGCGGCGTACAAGCTGCGACTGAGCGCCTGGCTGCCCCCCTGAACCACCGCAACCATCCAGGCCAGAAACCAGAATTCGACCACCGAATCCAGAAAATACCCCCAAATTGCGACAACGGCGTAGATGCTCAGAGCCAAAAGCACACTGCGTTGGGTATCCAATTTCTCTGCCAAGCGCGAGAAGAACGGCTTACCCAACAGCGCCGCCAAAATCAGGCAGATCACCTCCAGCGCAGCGATCATGCCGATCACCAACCCCAGGTTGCTCTGCCGCTCCGGCGGCAATACCTCTACCGAAGCCAGGGTCATCCGGGTGCCCTGGCTGGAAGGGTTACGTTCGCCGGTATTTTCCAGGCGCAAGATATGCTCCCCCGGCGAAGAAGCCCGGAAGGCGCTGCTGGCGTCATAGCGCAGGGTGGGGTTGTAAGCGTCAATTTCTACGGGTTCGAGCGTGTCCGGATCCAACAATCGTTGATCGTCCATGTAAACCGCCCAAATGCCATGATCGGGACCTATACTGTAATTGATTTTCACCCGCTGACCATTAAAGGCGAACGCGATGCTGGCGCCAGGCTCTACCGTGGATCGAAAGGTCTGGTCTTCATCGCCGCCTAACGCCTGGGCAGAGACGATTTCAGCCTGCCAATCGCCACTAAGGTGAAATATCGTCGCCTCAAGCGTGTACGCCCCCTGCCCTACAGCGGTGGATGTAGCGGGGTAAGGCGCCGGGCGAGCTCCGCTCAGATCGGCGGGCAGCAAGCGAGAGCCGCTAACCCCCACCACAGGCAACAAAACCATGTTCAGCGCCACAAACGCCAGGAAGAACGGACGGCGCTTCTCATCTGCGTTGGGCAGACGGCCAAAGATCAGGCTGTAGGGAATGCCAACGAATTGCACCAGCAGGAGCGCCAGGATAAGCTCCACTGCCCCAAATCCAAGCTCTGCGCCGTAAATGGCAGCCACTCCAATGATGGTGCCTATGCCGTCGTTATAGATCAAGAAGGCGATCAGGTATTTGAACAGTTCGCGGTACCGTCGAATGTGTCTCAGCGTATCTCCCAGCCGCTTGAAGCTGATGGTCACCACGTTTTCGCCTTCGCCTAATTGGGCTGTAGCGGCAAGAGGTTCTGGCACGCGGCGGAACAGGGGTATCGAAAATATCGCCCACCAAATCGCCACGCTCAAAAATGACAGCCTGGCTCCCCAGGTGCCCGGAATAAGCTGGATCATAGCGATATTAATCGCCAGCAAGATCCCACCGCCCAAATAGCCCATGGCGTAACCACGTGCAGAAACGACATCCTGATCTTCTTCTCTGGCAACATGGGGAAGCAGCGCGTCGTAGAAGGTGTTCGCTCCGCTGAAGCCGATGCGCCCAATGATCCCCAGGATAGAAGCCAGCACCCAATCGCCTGTGCCAACAAACACCAGCAAAGCCGTGCTGAGGATGCCCACGCCAGCAAAAATCGCCAGGAAGCGCTTTTTGCCGCGCATGATGTCGGAGATAGTACCCAAAATGGGGGAGATAATGGCGATAATCAGCAAAGAGAGGCTGAGACCCGTGCTCCAATAGGCTGTAGCAACGGTGGCACTAGGCAGCGTTGCGCCAGCCACCTGGCTGTAATATACCGGCAATACTGCGGCCAATATTGTGGTGGCAAACGCCGAGTTCGCCCAATCGTACATCGTCCATGCCCAGATGCGGCGTTGATATTCTTGTTTGCTCAGGACGTCAAAGCGTGCTGTGACAGCGGTCATGGGTGATCTCCTTATCGAGGGGTAGAGGAGCGCAGAAAATTGACGGGGTTGCTCCCAATTATAACGAATCCCTTTGATCTAAACAGAGATTGTTCTCCGCAGGTAGGGTTTTCTCGACCTTACGAGGCGCTTCGGAATTACTTTGCGCCTGGGAGATGGGCGCTGCTTCAATCGGCAGAGGGCGGGCTTTGCAACTGAGACTTCGGTTTCTAACCAACGCCGGCTGAGCGTTAACCACAAGATGTGAACACTCCAGCTAAGAATCTTCCAATATTAAACCGGCAAATTTGCTTTATAATACTTTTCCAACCATTTGATCGGTTGCCTGCAGCAATTATCTAATTCTTTTTTTCGTTTTATTTTGCTCTCATCGTTTGGCCTGCTGCGCTGGCGGAGCTGTTTGCAATCATTGGGGCTTTTTTCAACATTTTTGACTGGCTGGACTTATTCCCTCAGCGCCTGGCTGTTTGCGAGGGGAGCGCAAACGCTTTGCGCTGTTTCTTTTTATTCAGGAGGAATCATTGAATGATCGGCATTGAATTTATCTTTCGGCTGATCGGCATGGTGGGCATGGCAATCGCTGGAGTTTACCTCGGCCGCGATCTCGCGCCGTTGATGGGCGCCGACCCCGATTTATACGCTGCATCGTTGGGTCTCTTAGGGGCCCTGGTCGGGCTAATTTTGACACCCTTTGTGACCACTCGTCCGGCACGCTACCTGGTTTCGGTGCTGGCGAAAGTATCGGTCCAAACCCTGGCAGCGGGGTTGGTTGGGCTGGTGTGCGGGTTGATCATCGCCGCTTTATTATCTTTGCCGCTTTCCATGCTGCCCGCGCCGTTCAGCCAGATTTTGCCCTTCGTGGGCGTGGTGTTGTTCGGTTATTTGGGGGTGGTCATCTTTGTCCTGCGTCAAAACGACATATCAGAGGTGTTCCTCACTCGCTGGCAAACTCCGCTCCCGGAATCTGGCAGCGACGCTCTTGTTCCCCCAGGCGCAGGCAGCCCGGTGAGCCGGAATATTTTGCTGGATACCAGCGTGATCATTGACGGCCGCATTGCGGATATTGCCCGCACGGGCTTTCTGGCTGGGACGTTGCTCATTCCGCGCTTCGTGCTGAACGAATTACAATACATCGCCGATTCGCCCGACGCTTTGAGACGCCAGCGCGGGCGGCGCGGCATGGAAGTGCTTGCCCAACTTCAAAAAGATTCCGCCGTGCCGGTGCGCATCAGCGATATAGATGTAGAAGGCGTGCGGGAGGTGGATGACAAGTTGGTTGTGCTGGCGCGCCAGTTGCGCTGTCCTATCTTAACCAACGATTACAATCTCAATCGGGTGGCAGAGTTGCAGGGCGTGGCTGTGTTGAATGTCAATGAATTAGCCAACGCGGTCAAGTCCGTCTTTCTCCCAGGTGAAACAATCACCGTCAATATCATCCAAGAGGGGCGTGAGACGGGGCAGGGCATCGCCTACCTGGATGACGGCACCATGGTGGTGGTGGAGGATGGGCGCGACCGCATCAATGACAAAGTCACAGTGCATGTCACCAAGGTCTTACAAACCGCGGCCGGGCGGATGATCTTTGCCCGTATCGAAGAAGGGAAAGAATAGCACGCCGGCGCCGATTCGGAGTGGGGTTGTGTATGCGCGAATGGATCTGCGGGCGCAATGCAGTATATGAGACACTGCGAGCGGGCAGGAGGCATGTCTTCCGCCTGCGCCTTGCCCAGGGCGTTCAGGAAAAAGGTCGCCTGGCGGAAATCATTCAAATCTGTCAACAGAAGGGGCTGCCCCTGGAGCGAGTGGCGCGACAACAACTGGACGCGTTGAATGCGGGGCATCAAGGCATCGCTCTGGAGGCCAGCGGTTATCCTTATTGCGCCATGCAGGACATTCTGGCGCGCAGCGAGAATCTTTCTGAGCCTGCTTTCATCCTGATCCTGGACGCGCTGCAAGACCCGCAAAATTTAGGGACGCTGTTACGCACAGCCGAGTGCGTGGGGGTGCATGGCGTCTTGCTGCCCTTGCGGCAGACGGTCACCGTCACCCCGGCGGTGGTCAACGCTTCTTCGGGCGCCAGCGAACATTTACTCATCGCCCAAACGAACCTGGCGCAAGCCATCAAGACACTGAAGGAAGCGGGAATTTGGGTGATCGGACTAGAAAGCGGGGTGCAGGCGCAATCCGTAGAGCAGGTGCGCCTGGATGGGCCGCTGGCGTTGGTGGTGGGCAGCGAAGGACAGGGAATGCGTTCATTGACGCGGGAAGCTTGCGATGTGTTGATGAGTCTGCCGATGCGCGGCCGGGTGGAATCGTTGAACGCCGCCGTTGCAGGCTCTGTGGCGCTCTATCTGGCTTGGCAGGCGCGCCGCTTTTCTTAGAAAGGGTATGGGCTTCTTTTTCGACCGCATCATTGACCACCGTCAAGAGAGCACCCTGGCGACCGCCTTTCGCCGCCGGCGCTTTCGGCTGTTCCTGGCTCTGATCGAAGCGCTGAAGCCTCCCATCTCCATCCTGGATGTGGGCGGAGAGCAGCGCTTCTGGGAGGTGATGGGCGTAGCACAAGATGAGCGACTTCGCATCTCCTTGCTGAATATCGAACCCCAACCGGTCAACCGACCAAATTTCACCAGCCTCACCGGCGATGCGACCGATTTAAGCCGCTTTGCAAACGACGAATTCGATATGGTTTTCTCCAACTCGGTGATTGAACACCTGGGCAGCTTTGACCGCCAGCAGCGTATGGCGATGGAAGTTCAGCGGGTGGGGAAATGCTACTTCATCCAAACGCCCAATCGCTACTTCCCGCTCGAACCGCATTTTCTGCTCCCGTTTTTTCAATTCTATCCCCCCCGGCTGCAGATCGCCCTGGCGCGACGTTACAACCTGGGCTGGTATCGCCGCCAAACAGACATCCATCAGGCTGCCAGCCTAGTGCGCTCGCATCGCTTGCTCAGCGCTCGAGAAGTGCGAGCGTTGTTCCCGAACGGCGTCCTACATCGGGAGCGTGTTTTGGGGCTGACTAAATCGTTCATGGTCTGCGGACCGATATCCTTCTGTGAGGCGTTGCGATACCCCCTAAGGTAAAATGACCGCCATACACCGGGCGTTCCTGCTGGTTATGCTTTGCCTGTGGGGGCTATCTGCTTGCCGCCGCGCCCCAGAGATTTTTTCGGCGCATCCCACAGACACTCTGACGCTTACCGTCCGGTCGAAAACTCCATCATCTGAAACCTTCCCCGCCAAACCGACGCCAGTTTACCCAACGCCTAAGTTCCCCACCTGCCAGCCCGACCCGGCGCCGGCTTTTAATCCAGGCGCGTACTCTTTCATGCCAATTCGTCCGGTCAGCAACAGAGAGGGGGATGCGCCCTCCTTGAGGCAACTCGCGGAGCTGCGCAGATTCTATGTGGGTGTCTCGACTGCACCGCAATTTCTCGACGATCCGGGCTACGCCGAGCTACTCGCCGGTCAATTCAACATGCTCGCCGCCGAAAATGCGATGAAGTGGGAGGTGGTGCACCCCAAACCAGAGCGTTATGATTTTTCGCAGGGCGATGCACTGGTTGCCTTTGCAAGAGCCAATGGAATGGCGGTGTATGGTCATGCGTTGGTTTGGGATTTACAGCAACCGGATTGGTTGACCCGCGGCGAGTATTCACGGGAGGAGTGGATCCAAATCCTGTGCCGTCACATAAAAACGGTGGTCAGTCACTATCGGGGTTATATCTACGCCTGGGACGTAGTCAACGAAGCCTTCCAAAACAACGGCGCGTTGCGAGACACGTTGTGGTTGCGCAAGATTGGTCCCGAATATATAGCCATGGCTTTCCAATGGGCGCGAGAGGCAGATCCGCAGACGTTGTTGATCTACAACGAGTTCTTCGCCGAAGGACTGAACCAGAAATCACAAGCGGTCTATTCCCTTGTACAGGGTATGTTGCAACAAGGCATCCCCATTGATGGGGTAGGCCTGCAAATGCACGTTTGGTTGTGGGGGCCGCCCACGCGTCATGAATTGCTTGCCAACATGCGCCGCCTGGCGGAATTGGGGCTCTTGGCGCACATCACCGAGATGGATGTGCGCACCCAGTATTCAAGAGACAGCCAGGCCGAGGAACTCACCGTTCAAGCTGAAGTCTATCGTCAAGCGTTCTCCGCCTGCCTGGAAGCGCCGAACTGCAACGTATTTGTCGCCTGGGGACTAACCGATCGCTATTCCTGGATTCCAGAGCACACCGGACAGCCCGACGCTCCGTTGTTATTCGACCGCCAGGGCAAACCCAAACCCGCTTTCAATGCGCTTCTGGACATGCTTCGTCGCAGTCCATAAGTTGTCTCAGCGACCCTGAGGCCATGGCGGGATTTCTGTAGAAGAAACAGCGCCATCCTCAAGACCGTGGCATGATTTCTACGTGCAGCGCGCTTTCGATCTCAGCGTAAAGAGCTGCGATCTCGGTCTGTATGCGGCTGACGATCTGATCCAGGGGGACAATTTGACGCTCCTGGCGGTCGCGGCGCTTGAACTCCACCCCTCCGGATTTCAACGCCCGGTCGCTGACCGTTAAACGCAACGGCAGGCCGATCAGGTCGGCATCGTTGAATTTTACGCCGGGGCTTTCCGCCCGGTCGTCGTAAAGTGTTTCGATCCCCGCGGCTTGCAACTCGGCGTACAGCCGCTCCGCCGTTGCCAATGTTTCAGCGCTGCCTTTGCCTGCCAGGGCGATCAAATGGATCGCATAGGGCGCCACACTGATCGGCCAGATCAAGCCGTACTCATCATGGTGTTCTTCAGCGATGCAAGCCAGCAGCCGACCCAGACCAATTCCATAGGAACCCATGATCACCGGTCGAGGCTGACCTTCAGCATCCAGATAATAACAGCCCATCTTTTCGCTGTAGCGCGTTCCGAGTTTAAAGATGTTTCCCACCTCTACGCCGCGCGCCAGACGCATCGCCGCGCCGCATTGGGGGCAAGGGTCGCCATCCTGCGCAGCAGCAATGTCTGCGACGATGGAAGCCGTGTAGTCGCGCTCATAATTGGTATTCAGCAGATGATACCCTTCCTCGTTGGCGCCGGCGACCAGGTTATAGCTCTGAGGGATTGCGTCATCCACGATCACCCATACGTCTTTCAAGCCGATCGGCGAGGCGTAGCCTGGCGCCGCGCCCACGCTGCGGATCTCCTCTTCCGTGGCAGGGCGCAGCGAGCGGGCGCCAAGGACGTTCGCCAGTTTGGTTTCGTTCACTTCCATATCACCGCGAATGACGGCAAACACGAATTGCTCCTTCTGATCCAGGTCGGCGGGGATGGAGGCGATCATAAACACGGCTTTGGCGGTACGAAACCTGGGAACGCCCAGGAAATTCGCCAATTCTTCGATGGTTTTGCAATTCGGCGTGGCGACTTTTTCCAGCGGTAGCAGCGCCTCGGCCGGTGGGAGAGATTTGCGAAAAACGGCCACCTGGCGATTGGCGGAAAAGCCACACGAATCGCACAGCAGCAACGAGTCTTCGCCGACCGGGGTGAGATACATGAATTCGTGAGCCAACGCCCCGCCCATCATACCGGTGTCGGCTTTGACGGCGATAACCGGCAGCCCACAACGACGAAAAATATTGAAGTAAGCCTGATAATGGGCGCGATATTGACGATCCAAGCCATCCCAGTCTGCGTCCAGGCTGTAGCTGTCCTTCATGGTGAACTCGCGCACACGGATCAACCCGGCGCGCGGGCGTGGATCGTCGCGAAACTTGGTCTGTATTTGATAGATCAAGCGTGGAAGCTGACGATAGGAGCGTATCTCGCGACGTACCAGGTCCGCCACCGCCTCTTCATGGGTCATGGCAAGCAACATGTCGCGGTGGTTGCGATCCTGGAAGCGAGCCAACTCTGCATCAATTTCGAACCAGCGACCGCTCTCTTTCCATAAATCAGCCGGATGAACTACAGGCATGACTACTTCTTGACCGCCAATAGCTTCGATCTCCTGGCGGATGATGGTTTCGATCTTGCTCAGCGCGCGACGCGCCAGCGGTAGCAGGCTGAAGATTCCCGCTGCAAGCTGGCGGATAAAACCGGCGCGCAGCAACAGTTGGTGACTGGCGACTTCGGCTTCGGATGGGGCTTCGCGCAGGGTTTGAGAAAAAAGTTGGCTCAGGCGCATGGTGATCTCCTCGCAAATCTTCTCTATATGAAAATTGGGTTCTCAGAAAGCATTCGGAATTTCCTCCCCGCCCCCCAGGGGGCTAAAGGGGGATGGGTAAGAAAAGTGGTTTCCGAACATTTTTCCTCAAACAAAAAACCCTCCGGAGGCTTTCAGTCCGGAGGGGGAAGTTTACAGGCGCCAATTGCTATCCGACCAACCCAAACCGACCGAAAGCCCAAGGGCTTGGGCGCGGCGCAGGGGTAGGGGTTGGGACGGATGAGCAAACGTATAATTCCATACCTCTATTTTATCATTAATCGCCGTGCGGATTTGAGGCAAGCAGAGGCAGGTCCTCCATTTTCTCATCTTCCTCTGGAGAACGTTTCGGTCGGTTGCGGAAGTACTGCCACAAGGTCTCTCCCTCGCCGGCGTTCACCTTAGCCATCGCCAACCCCACCAATGGCAGCCCAATCCAACCCGGGAAAACCAGGTATTGCGGCGTCCAGCGCGGACGGAACTTGATCTTGAAAGCGTTCAGCCCTTTGAAATCATAGAAATTTCCCCGCTCATAAACCAGGCGGATCAGCCGCTCCAACAGCGAGCTGTCTGGGGCTTGCCCTACTCCATACAATGGGCTAAGGCCCAAATTGAAAGTGTCATAACCTTGCTGGCGCGCCCACAGAAACAGCGAAACGAACAAAAAATCCATCGTGCCTGATTCAATGTTGGATCGGCGGCGCATCAAGTCAATGCTGATCTCGTTGAGCTGATATTCCGGCACAAGGTTAGTGAAAGCAGTGATCCTCCCATCTGGGGCGCGCACCAGCGCCAGTCGCTCGTTCCGGACATAGTCTTCGTCAAACCAGGCGAGAAAGAAACGCTTCTCAGGCGACTTAGCCATCTGCAACCATTCATCGCTGATCTGGCGCGTCTCCTGTAGAATTTCCGCTGAAATTGGGGGTTCGTGTATCTCCACCCGATAGCCCAGCGAGGTCAGGCGGTTGTAGCGTTTGCGAAAGGTCTTGCAGGCATTTCCCCGCAGGGTGAATGTGCGCAAATCAATAACGCCCTCATGTCCCAGACACATGAAGCCAAAACCGGCGCGGCGATAGTGATCCAGATATTCGGCTGTGGTGAGGCAAAAAGCCGGCAGCCAGTCGTTCCTGGCGCAATACTCGCAGAACGCGTCAATTGCTGCGGGGGCGTCTTCCGGCGGACCGATCGGATCCCCCAATGTCAATGCCGCTCGCCCGCAAACCGTGTAAGCCACCAACGAACCACCGGGGGTGAAGAAATATCGCTTATCTTTCATCAACGTCAGGTGCGCCTGCGAGGTGCGCCCATACTTTTGAACGATAGCGCCAGCCCTATGCCGTTCGGTTTCGCCGGGCGGGCGACCGATCTGGACTGGACGATCCAGCGCCCAGAGCAAATATCCCCAGGCTGCTGCGCCGAAGATGTAAATGAGAGAGGATAAAAAGCCACTGCCCCCGCCGCCGACCACTGGATCATAGAATAGGGTGAGCATAATCAGCACGCGCCCCAGGCTGGCGGCTTGGTTCAGCCCCGCCCCGGCTGAGTCGAGCAAGGCGAATCCAGCGACGCCCAGAAACGCGCCCACGCCCAGCGATCCTGCCCAAACCAGCACCCCTTGGCGTACATAGGCGGGATCGGAGCCGGCGACAAACCGTCGTCGAATCAGCAACAGCCAGAGCGCCAGGCCAACTAACAGGATTACCCGCCTCATTCCACCGCTTTGGGCCAGGTTGACTATCGCTGCGACCCCAATCAGCAACAGGGTCGCCCGCCAGGCGTAACGCTTACCGCGCCAAAGCCCGCCAGCGAGGAGCAACAAAGCGGCGCCGAACAGGCAGCTAAAAAGCCGTCCGGGGTGCTCGAAGAGCAACGGTGAATATTCACCCATCATGCCCAGAAAGGGGTGCCGACCGCCTTGCGCTGCCCATATCAGGTTGACCAGACCCATGCCGGCGAACAGGATGGTTGGTATCCGCCAGATTTGAAGGGGACGCGTTTGTCCTGGACCCGGCGAAAATGACCGAATCTGGCGCAAGAGGATAAAACCCAAAAATACCGGCACCCAGAAGATCAAACCTCGAAATGCCAGGACTGCCGCCGCGGCCGGGGCAATTTCGATGCCTAACGAGGTGAAGGTCAAAGTCATGGCGCT
>DYGV01000102.1:0-1195 GCA_020724505.1 Anaerolinea thermophila | reverse complement strand
AGATGATCCAGAACAGGATGCCAACTGCGTAGCCAGCCGCCAGCGTCCCTGGCTCAATCTCGCCGTAAAACGCCAGGAAGAGCGTGTACAACGCGGCCATCGCCAGCAGATGCGCCGCCAGCATCAACAACATCGTCCAACCGGCCCGCTGCGGATCGCGGGCGATCGCTTGAGAAGCGCCGATCATCTCATCGGCAAATCTACGCCCCCAACCAGGAGAGATCATGTTTCGCAGTCGCAGCATGGTCGCCACGTGGTTTGAAATGGTTTCCACCCCGGCGAGCAAGCGGCTTAGGAGTTCCGGCAACCGCATCCCCAGCAGCAGCGTCAGGCTCATCCCAATCGTGATTCCAAACAGAGCGCCGGCGGCGGCGATTTCATAGAGCGGCAGTTCCTGATGCATGAACAGATAAAACAAACTGACAGCCAAAATTAGCGAGAGCCCCAAGAAATCTGCTGCCAATTGCAAGATTGTACCGGTCATCGTCCGCGCCGCAGAATGCCCGCGGCGAGCGGCGTCGTCAACGAACAAGGCTACGCCCGCCGCTCCGCCAGAGGGTGTGATCACATTGACAAAGAACATGCCAAAGATGACCGGTAAAAGCTCCGCGATGCGTCGCTCGATTTCCACCGCGCGGAAGGCAGCCTGAAACGAAGCTGCATAGATCCAGTAATACAACGCCATGATCAAAGCTGCCAGCATCGCCCATTGCCATTTGCCATGCGTCAGCGTCTGCGCCAGGGTTTGGCTCAGCCGGCGCAATTCGTCGAACTGGGCAATCGCCAGCCAGATAAAACCCAAAATCAACAGCCAGAAAACCCAACGCCGCATGGTTGTTTATCCACTCGCCCGGCGCTTGTAGGCCATCGCTCGTTCATATAGGCCTACGTATTCGCCAGCGCTGCGCCGCCAAGAAAAATCCTGCGCCATGGCAGCGCGGATCATTTGCTGCATGTGTTCCTTGCGATCAAAAAACGTACTCACCGCCCACCCCACGGCGTAATAAATGGCGCGTGGGGTGGCCTCCCAGAATTTGAAGCCGGTTCCCGCACCGGTGGTCTCGTCGTATTGTTGAACGGTGTCATCCAGACCGCCGACGGCACGCACGATCGGCAATGTTCCGTACTTGAGCGAGTACATCTGGTTCAAGCCGCATGGTTCGGACAACGAGTGCATAATGAAGAAATCCACTCC
>DYGV01000101.1 GCA_020724505.1 Anaerolinea thermophila | reverse complement strand
CCCCGAGGAGATCAAGGCCATGGAGGCGGGGCTGGCGCCGGGCCAGGTGCGGCGCGGGCTGCGTTTGTTAGGCTCAGCTATTCAGGCTTTTGAGAGGTTTGTCGCCAGTCTGGGACGTAAGCTCTACTTTGCTGAGCCGCTTTATTATCACAACGCGGTGATCTTCGAGAGATATGGATTCGCTTACGCGCAGGGGCGTAAACTGATGATGGATATTCAGCAGGGTTTCTCCCCCGACGGCGAGCTGACCGCCAAGCTAGATGGTTCCACTCCATTTCGCCAGAAAGAAGCTGTCAACAGTATCCGCCTGCGTTCCTGGGCGATCCACGATGGGCTGCTGGGTTTTCCATTCACGAATGTCACCATGTATAAATACATCGGGCAAGCTGCTGGGCTGAACACCTGTCCAGGATGCGGTTGGTGAGCCGACAGAAGAAGCGCAATCAACTTCGGCAACGGTTGAGGGTAAAATCGCACTCATGCTTCGCAACAACCTCCTGGCGCTGACGCTCACGTTTGCAGCTTCGCTTGTCTGGCTACGGCTGAATGATTTTATTGCCCATCGCGGCTGGGTGGATAGCGCGCTGAGCCGCAAAATCATCCATATTGGCACCGGTCCACTGTTTGTCTTGTGCTGGCTGCTCTTTCGAGATACGTCCTCTTCGCCATATCTGGCTGCGCTTGTCCCCTTCGCCATCACTCTTCAATTCGTTTTCGTCGGGTTGGGGATCATTCAGGATCCGGCGGCAGTAGCCGCCATGTCTCGGACAGGAGATCGGCGAGAAATACTGCGTGGACCCTTGTATTACGGCATCATTTTCGTGATTCTAACCCTCCTTTACTGGCGCAGTTCGCCCATCGGCATCGTCGCCCTGATGTTGGTCTGCGGCGGCGATGGCCTGGCAGACATTTTTGGACGCCGCTTCGGCGTCAGGAAGCTCCCCTGGAGCGCCCAAAAGACCTGGATGGGCAGTTTGTGGTTTTTCATCGGTGGTTTCATTCTCACCTTGCTCGTCCTAGAAGTGTACATTCTGGCAGGGGTTTTTCCAGCGCCAATTTCGTCTTATTTCCAGCCAGTCAGCGCGATTTCCCTGCTCGTCGCCTTCGTTGAAGCAATTTCACCACCGGATATGGATAATCTCACCATAGCCCTCGCAGCAGTGGTCTTGGGACATCTATGGTGGTAATGGCGTCCTGGTGCATATATGCTCGCATTTGACGCCCGCTAAAGATTATGATAAACTTTGTCTTGTTCAATCCATGCGATAAAATACTTACAAAGAGGTGAACATCATGTTGGCAGATCAAACTCAAACGGAAATGATCACGTTAACCCCTGCGGCTGTCGAAGCGGTGCGCGATTTGTTGCAAAAACGCAACTTGGAAGGATATGCGTTACGGGTATTCGTATCCGGAGGCGGATGCTCTGGATTCCAGTATGGGATGGCGCTAGAGGGCAATATTCGCGAACAGGATCTCTGCGCAGATTTCGACGGTGTAAAAGTAGTGGTAGATGAAATCTCGATCAATTATTTGCGCGGCGCTACGGTGGACTATGTTGAGAGCGTAATGGGCAGCGGCTTTAAGATCGAAAATCCGAACGCGATCGCCTCATGCGGTTGCGGTAGTTCATTCCGCACCAAAGAATCGTCTGCTGGCGAGGGCGGCTGCAATTGCCATTGATATTTTTGTCTCTTAGCGACCGCTCAAGAACGAAATCAGCATCCCTACAATACCAATAATCGCCAGACCGATAATAATCAACCCCATCGGCACTCGGCCTGAGGAAGCGATTGGAGCATCTGCCGGCAACGTCGGGGTGACATAAGAAGCCGGTTCGGTAAATGTGGGCAATCGAGTAGGTTGGATTTCCACCAAAAACTGCGCAGCGAGGGTTGGGTCAATCGTCGCTGTGATCTGACGGGTGGGAGTGGGCGGCGGTTCCACCACAGGTAAAGAACCCTTCACCAGCACCAGATCGCTGTACACCCAGGCGACTCCGCCGGGAACGCCGGGGTAAGCCACCTGAATCCAATCGCCGCCCGGTGAGCGACCCAAAGCCGGCGCCTGTTGCCCTGAAACCAATATTCCCACAATTTCGTACGCAACCGTAGAAGGTCCTGCACGTACATTAATGTAGCCTTGTTCGTTATCGAGGACAGTAATGACCGCCCTGACCGGCGTTCCCGTGACCGTGGGTATGGAGCCGGTAGGAATTTGCGCGAGTTCGTCCGCATAACCGGTCACTGGGAGCCAGAAAAGAGCCATCACAGCGAATATTGCCGTAGCTAAAATCAACCGTTTCTGGAGTGAAAATCGCTTCTGAACCATATACTTATCCAAAAGTTTGACCATTGATTGAACCAACAACGATTATAATCTACTCAATCTGTAATTTGAGGCGCAAGCAATGACAGACCAGCGCATTTTCCACGGAGAAATCAGCCCAGACGAGATCGCCCGGGCATTGGCCGCTGAATTTCATCGCGGGAATTACCAGGTTCAACAATTTGGCGACGCAGATGAGATTGTCGTGCAAATCGCCAGCCGCCAATTTGCCCGTTCAGGCGGCAAGACTGCCTTGAGCGTTGCCCTGCGCAAAGTGGAAGACGGCGTGGCTGTTCAGATTGGGAAGCAACACTGGCTTGGTGTAGCCGCCAGCCTGGGCCAAACAGTGCTAGAAACTATGCGCAACCCATGGGGGTTGCTGGGGAGGTTGGATGACCTGGCACAGGATGTTGAAAGTTTACAACTCACCGATAAAGTCTGGATGACGATTGAAAGCGTCGCCCGCGGTTTGGGGGCAACTTTCGAAATCTCAGAAAGGCTACGCCGATTAGTATGCGAGTATTGCCTGACGGCTAATCCAGTTGGAGAAGCCTCATGCCTGGCCTGCGGCGCGCCGTTAGGACGCGCACAACCCCGTACATGCCAAAATTGCGGCTTCGTGATCCGCTCAGATGAAAGCATCTGCCCGAATTGCAAACGCCCATTATAGGCAGACAATAGCTTATTTACGTTGATATTCACCGGAATTCGAGAAACTCCACCTCGCCTGGAGCATCAGAATCAAAAAGCCCCTGGCAATGGTCAGGAGCAAATTTGATTTACCTATAAAGCAGTCAGATTATCCAGAGCGCTGCGGATCAGAGGCAACAGGCTACACTCATCGTCCTGGATCGCTTCGCCATAGTCTTCTCTCCCATTACGCCGTTGCGTCAGACGGGATTCGAGACGCTCCAGGGTGGGTAGAGCGTCCAGATAACCCATCAAGTCAATAAAGCGGATCGCCTGTTTACGAATAGAGAGCGGCGTATGACGATCCGCCAGAATTTCAGCCAGGTGCTCGCCAGCATATGAGCAATGTTCCAGCAAACTGGCCACTTTCGCTTCGGCGGAGTGGTCAAAATCAACCACCTGCAACAGGCTATAAATCTGCCGGGTGCGCATCTGGGAGAGATAATACGTCAAGCCTGCGTAAACGCTCAGCTCTTGGGGAGCGTTGTTTCCGTCAATAGCAAATACGGAAGACAACGCATCCACGATGCGGGTACGCAGCTCGATATCCGGTTCGGTCAGACGGGTGTACAACAAATAAGCGATCAGTGGATAATATCGCACTGCATCGCTTTCGACCAGACGTTTTAGTCCAAAAGACCTTGTCTCCAGATTCGGAGATGTTAAAGCTTCGGCTGCGTCCCAAACATCTGGTAAGAATTCAACTTTGTCTGACTTTGATCTACCCAGGCCTATCAAGTCAGTTCGTTGAATATTTACCGTAAATGGGTCGTCGTCCATAGATTAGTTTGCCTCACAGAAAGAGGCTTTTTCATCTCCGTTGCACTGGGATAAATTCGCTAAATTGTAGTATACACGATTTAAGGTTAAGAATTTTACGCAGACCTATTAAGACTTACAAAACATTTTATTCATAATTCCTTAAATATCCACAGAAACCGATAAACTTTCCCCAGATTTAGGGGTTTATCAAGTAGAAATGACGAGATGGCGGCTGGTAGAAACTCACCAGCCGCGGAAAAGGTCACCCAGGACGCAGGTAAACGACGCTCGTGAAAACCTTAATGACGCCCCAGCATTTCCAACGCAGTCTCAACGATACGTTCGACGGTCAGGCCATACTTTTCGAACAAGACTTTATAGGGCGCAGAAGCTCCAAACCGATTGACGCCGATCACCTGACCTTGATCGCCCACCCAACGCTCCCATCCTTGCGAGACGCCAGCCTCTACTGCCAGGCGGCGCTTCAAAGTTGGAGGCAAAACCGCAGCGCGATATTCAGCGCTTTGGGCGGAAAAAAGCTCCCAACTTGGGAATGAGATCAAACGAACATTGGCCCCTTCCATTGTCAGGCGAATGCCCGCTTCAACAATCAGGCTGACTTCCGTACCGCTAGCCATGAGGATCAGTTCCGGTTGACTTTCCCCCATATCCGCCAGCACATAAGCGCCCTGGCTCAATCCAGCAGCAGGTGCATAGATCCGTCTGTCAAGAGTCGGCGTTGCCTGGCGGCTCAGGATCAACGCCGTGGGTCCATCGCGGCGAGAAACAGCTATCTTCCAGGCTTCTGTAACCTCATTGGCATCTGCTGGGCGGATGACCACCAAATTCGGAATGGCGCGCAAGGCAGCTAAATGCTCAACCGGCTGATGCGTGGGACCATCCTCCCCTAAGCCGATGCTATCGTGCGTGAAAACCCAAATGCTTGGATAATGGGATAACGCCGAGAGGCGTATCGCCGGGCGCATATAATCCGAAAAGACCAGAAAAGTGCCCCCATAAGGAATCACACCTCCGTGTACCGCCATCCCATTCACAGCCGCTCCCATGGCGTGCTCGCGCACCCCGAAATGCAGGTTGCGCCCTTGAGGGCAATCTGCCTGAAAACTCGGCGACCCGTGGATCCAGGTTAAGTTAGAAGGTGTCAGGTCGGCAGATCCACCCATCAATTCAGGGATATGAGCCGCCAGCGCATTCAAGACCTTGCCGGAGGCGGCGCGAGTGGCCATCCCCTTGGCATCCGCGGGAAACTCCAATAGATCCCGATCCCAATTGGCAGGCAGGATGGCGTTCAGTCGTCGCTCCAGTTCAGCAGCCAACTCAGGATAGTCGGCGCGATAACGTTCCAGCTTTGCTTCCCACTCCGATTCAAGCTGCGCGCCGCGCTCGACCGCCTGTCGGAAAAAGTTCAGAACATCCTCTGGAACATAGAAGCGCGGTTCAACTGGCCAACCCAGATTTTGTTTTGCCTTGTTGAGTTCTTCATCGCCCGGAGGCTCGCCATGCGCCTTTTCAGTACCCTGGCGCGTTGGCAAACCGTACCCAATCACCGTGCGCACCGCAATCAACGATGGGCGCGGATCGGCTTTGGCTTGCTGAATCGCCCTATCTAATGCTTCCACGTCATGACCATCTGCTACGGATTGCGTGTGCCAACCATAGGCAGCGAAACGCGCCAGACGATCCTCGGTGAATGCCAGATCCGTGCTGCCATCAATCGAAATGCGGTTATCGTCGTACAGATATATTAACCGCCCCAACTTCAGGTGGCCTGCCAAAGAAGCCGCCTCAGAAGCCACTCCTTCCATAAGATCACCATCTGTGACCAGGGCATAGATATAGTGAGAAATGATTTCGTGTCCGGGACGATTGAACTCCGCCGCCAGATGCGCAGCAGCGATCGCCATTCCCACCCCATTGGCAAAACCTTGCCCCAAGGGACCTGTAGTTACTTCCACCCCTGGCGTCAGACCATACTCTGGATGGCCAGGGGTGCGGCTTTCCCATTGACGAAAACGTTGTAATTCCTCCAGCGACACATCGTACCCCGTCAGATACAGCAGGCTATACAAAAGCATCGAACCATGGCCGCCGGATAAGATAAAACGGTCCCGATCCGGCCAGCTTGGGTTACGCGGATTGAAGCGCAAGTGGCGCGTGAACAGCGTGTATGCAATCGGAGCGGCCCCCATAGGCAGGCCCGGGTGTCCCGAAACGGCTTTCTGCACACCATCGGCGGAAAGAAAGCGAATTGTCTGAATGGCGCGCGTTTGGAGATCGTTGGATATGTTCATGAGCTTCTCCATAAATTCTGAGCAAAGTTTCGGGTAATTGTACCGCGTCTACAAAACCCGAAGGGGAGAATAACTGGTCTGACCAGTTATCATTTGTATCGAGTTTGTGAATAAATCCACAATTGCTTGTACCATACAAGTTACATCTATCACAGATTACCTGTGATTTTTGTCACTATACCTTTCGCCTGGAATTTTCAATACTGAATATGGCATCCTCATCGTTTTGTTGCTCTATCAATCCGGAGGCGTAAGAGGTCAGACCAGTTAGTAAATTTCTACACAACCCCTATAAGTTGGCGCATTGGCGCCCCTCTGTTCTCTCCCATTGGTCTTTTTTGCCAGCAGGAGGTGGCTCTTGACCACATTAGCTCGTAAATTCAACGACACCGACCCCAATGTCCGCTTTTTGGAAGAAGTCAGTGAGCGGACCGCCGGCGTGTCCCGCCTGGAGATGTGCATCCAATGTGGCACCTGCGGCGGCTCCTGTCCGTCTGCTGCGGATATGGATCATACGCCGCGTATGCTTTTTGCCCTCATCCGCGCTGGAATGCGTGAAGAGGCGCTGAGCAGCAACACTCCCTGGATTTGCGTCTCTTGCTATCACTGCGTGGTGCGCTGTCCTCAGGATGTCCACATCGCGGATGTGATGTACACTTTGAAAAGCATGGCCATCCAAGCCAAATTGTATAAAGATTCCACCGCACCGGATTTCTCCCAAACCTTTGTGGATATGGTGGAGACCTATGGCCGCAGCTATGAGTTCGGCCTGGCCACCCGCCATTATTTAAAGCACTTCCCATTGAGGATGCCCAGCATGGCGCCCATGGGATTGGGTATGCTGAGCAAAAAACGCATGGATATAACTCCCAAACGTATTGAAGGAATAGAACAACTCAAAGCCATCCTCGCACGCGCCAAGCAACTGGAGGTGGTCTCATGAACAAATACCTCTTTTATCCAGGCTGCTCCATGGACACCAGCGCCCGCGCTTATAACGAGTCGTTAATGGCGATCCGCGATGTCCTGGAGATTGACCTGGCGGAAATCAACGACTGGAACTGCTGCGGCGCCACCGAATATTTAGGGATCAACCTCATTCCAGCGTATGCTCTGATAGCCCGCAATCTGGCGCTGGCTACCAAGCAAGCCAACGGCACTCGCACAGTGGTCGCCTCTTGCAGCGCGTGCTACCTAAATCTCGCCAAAGCCGATCACTATATGGGGGAGCGGGAAGCGCTCAATGTGCATGTAAACGATGCTCTAGCGGCGGGTGGTTTGAGCTATAAACCCGGTTCATTAGAAATCCGCCATCTGCTGGATGTCATCATCAACGACATCGGCCTGGATTTCGTCCGTAGCAAGGTAGTCAAACCGCTCAAAGGGCTGCGCGTCGCCCCTTATTTGGGTTGCATGGTGCCGCGGCCGGATTACAAAAAACGCTGGTCGGATCATGAACACCCCAACGAATTGGATCGTCTGCTGAAGGCATTAGGCGCGGAGGTGATTGATTTTCCGCTCAAAACGCACTGCTGCGGTGGGCACATGACGCAGATCAGTCCCTCTACCGCGTTCGAATTGATTCGTCGTCTGCTTCAATCCGCCGATCAATATCGCGCTGATGTGATGGTCACCGTCTGCCCGATGTGCCAGATGAACCTGGATGCTTATCAGCGGGAAACGAATCAACACTTCCACACCAATTACCAGATCCCCATTCTGTTCTTCACCCAGTTAATGGGGGTTGCCTTTGGGAAAGAACCCAAGGAACTAGGTTTTGGACGGGAACTGGTCAAGGCGAATCAGGCGATGAGCCGCATCGGCGTCGAAACCCCCACCGAAGAACCCAAAGTTCAACCCAGGCGAAAGAAACCCACTGGACTGCCCATGCCCACAATGCCCGGCGAAGCAGTAGAGGAGGAATAAGCAATGACGAACAACGCCATGAACCAGGAACCGAAAGAACGCATAGGTGTGCATGTTTGCCATTGCGGCAGCAACATCGCCGGCATGGTGGACGTGGAAGAGGTAGCTCGATGGGCTGGCGAACAGCTCAAAGACCGCGGCGTGGTCATCGCCCGCGATTACAAATTCATGTGTTCCAGCCTGGGTCAGGAGCTGATCGAGAAAGATATCCAGGAAGAAGGGCTGACGCGAGTGGTAGTGGCTGCCTGTTCCCCTCACTTGCACGAAAACACCTTTCGCACTGCCTGCAGTCGCGCCGGCCTCAACCCATATCTTTGCGAACTGGTTTCGATCCGCGAACAAGTCTCCTGGGTGCATACGGATCGCGCGGCTGCGACAGAAAAATCCAAAGCCGTTGTGTCCGGCGGTGTGGAGAGAGTGCTTTATAGCGAGCCGCTCGAGCCGCTGCATGTGCCAATCCACCCGGCCACGTTGGTAGTGGGCGGCGGCATTGCAGGCATACAGGCTGCCTTGGAGATCGCCGACGCTGGCTTCCCGGTCATTTTAGTCGAACGCGAGCCATCTATCGGCGGTCACATGTCCCAGTTCGATAAAACCTTCCCCACCCTGGATTGCGCCGCGTGCATCCTCACCCCCAAAATGGTCTCGGTGGGCGGGCACCCCAACATCCAGATGTTCACCTGGAGCGAGGTGGAGAAGGTGGATGGATACGTTGGCAATTTTACGGTCACTATCCGCAAGAAAGCCCGTTTCGTCAATGAAGAACTATGCACTGGCTGCGCGATTTGCCAAGAAAAATGCCCCAAGAAAGTGATTGATGAGGTGTACGAAGCCGGTTTGGGGTATCGCAAGGCAATTTACACGCCTTTCCCTCAGGCGGTGCCAAAATACCCGGTGATAGACAAACCCAACTGCACATATTTCCAGAAAGGCACCTGCAAAGCCTGCCAGAAATTCTGTCCAACCGGGGCGATTGACTTCGAGCAACAGGATGAATGGATCACCGTGCAGGTGGGCAATATCGTGCTAGCCACCGGCTACGACTTGTTCGATCCCCGTAAGGTCACGCAGTATGGCTATGGCAGGCTGGCTAACGTGTTCACCAGCCTGGAATTCGAGCGCCTGACCAACGCCGCAGGACCTACAAACGGCAATATCGTCCTGCGCGATGGTGTAACCGTCCCCAAGACGGTCGGCATTATTCACTGCGTCGGCAGCCGCGACCGCAACTTCAACAACTACTGTTCAGTGATCTGTTGTATGCAGAGCTTAAAATTCGCCCACCTGGTGCATGAGCGCACAGGTGCCACGGTCTATAACTTCTATATAGACATGCGCACCGCTTATAAAGAATATGATGAGTTCTATCAACGGGTGCTGGAAGAAGGTACGTTATTCGTCCGAGGAAAAGTGGCTGAGGTAACCGACGCTGCCAGATTGCCCGGTGAAGAAGGCAAATTGATCGTCCAGGTGGAAGATACACTAGCCGGCAAACAACGCCGTATCCCGGTGGACATGGTTGTGCTTTCCGCAGCCATGGTGCCACGCAAAGACGCCAAAGAGGTCGCTCACAAGTTCGGCATCTCGTGCAACGCAAATGGCTGGTTCATCGAAAAGCACCCCAAGCTGGACCCCGTTGCCACCATGACCGAAGGCATCTTCATCGCCGGTTGCGTGCAAGGACCCAAAGACATCCCCTCCAGCGTGGCGCAAGGCGCGGCGGCTGCGGCACGAGTGCTGGGGCGCATCCAGCAAGGCGAAATCGCCCTGGAGCCGGTGCGCGCCTCGGTGGATCAGGACAAATGCTCAGGTTGCCGCATCTGCAATAACCTATGCCCCTTCAACGCCATCATCTTCCACGAAGATCGAATGGTGACTGAAATTAACGCTGCGCTTTGCCAGGGCTGCGGTACCTGCGTCGCCGCTTGCCCGGCGGGAGCAATTTCCGGCACGGTCTTCAGCAACGAACAGATCTTCGCCCAAATTGAAGGCCTGATGCGGGTGAATTTCTTTACCGAACCCCAGTCGGCTGTTGCATGACCGATCAGGAGGCTGCTATGACGGAAAATTTCGAACCCACAATCATCGGCTTTACCTGTAACTGGTGCAGCTATCGCGCGGCGGATCTTGCCGGCACAGCCCGGGTGAAATACCCGCCCAATGTCCGTTTGATCCGTCTGATGTGCTCCGGTCGGCTCGACCCCGCCTTCGTCATGAAAGCGCTGGCCGAAGGCGCCGACGGGGTTTTAATCACTGGCTGTCATCCTGGCGAATGTCACTACCTGGAACAGAACTACAAGGCGCTGCGTCGTTTCTTGCTCTTGCGACGAACGCTGGCAGGGATGGGAATAGAGCCCGGGCGAGTGAAGCTGGTTTGGGCCAGCGCCGCCGAGGGCGTTCGCCTGGCTAACGAAATTGCCACCATGGTGGAAGAGATCCGCGCTCTGGGTCCACTGCGCTGGCCGCGCTGGCATACCTGGAACGGTCTCTTTATCGAAGAAAAGTCTCGCGCCGAAGGGGTGCCCGCATGACCACACAATCACCTTCAACCAACGGAAAGCCAAAATTCGCCATGTATTGGGCAGCGTCCTGCGGTGGTTGCGAAATCGCCGTGCTTAACATCGGCGAAAAAATCCTGGACGTTGACGCCAATTTCGAGGTCGCCTTCTGGCCGGTGGCGATGGATGCCAAATACAAAGATGTCGAAGCCATGCCCGACGGCTCGATCTTGCTAACGCTGTTCAATGGCGGCATTCGCAACTCTGAAAACGAAGAGATCGCCAAGCTGCTGCGTCGCAAATCGCAAATCCTGGTGGCTTTCGGCTCGTGCGCTTCGGAGGGGTGCATTCCCGGATTGGCGAACCTTTCCAGCTCGAACCAGATTTTGGATACAGTCTATTCCACAGTATCCACAGATAATCCGCAGGGAATTCGTCCGCAGCATAAATACGCCATGCCCGAAGGCGAGATCCAGATCCCGAAATTCTATCCTGTGCTGCGCACGCTCGACCAGGTGGTGCCGGTAGATTATTATATGCCCGGCTGCCCGCCGGAATCGCACCAAATTGCAGCGGTGATTGACCTGGTAATCAAAGTCTTGCACGGCGAGGCGCAACTACCCCCTAAGGGCGCGGTGATCGGCGCGGGAGGTTCCACTGTTTGCGATGACTGCCCACGCAAGCGCAACGTGAAGCTGATCAAGAAATTCGTTCGCATCCAGGATTTGGAACACATTGACCCCGAATTGTGCCTGCTGGAGCAAGGCATCCCCTGCAATGGGCCGGCCACCCGCAGCGGTTGCGGGGCGTTGTGTCCACAGGCTTCCGCTCAATGTATCGGATGTTATGGCCCTGCGGATGGCGTAGTAGATTATGGCGCCCGCCTGGTGGCGGCCTTCGCCTCGGTGATAGATAGCAACGATCCTGAGGAAATCGAACACATCCTGGATGGAATACCCGATCCTACCGGACAATTCTATCGTTTCAACCTGGCCGGCTCGTTGCTGCGCGCCGCCAGACCCGCCTGGGAAGGCTAAAGCGAGGAGGCTCTGATGCAACGAATCACCATCGACCCCATTACTCGGCTCGAAGGTCACGGAAAAATCGAGATCTTCCTCAACTCCGACGGCGAAGTTGCCAGCACTTACTTCCAGATCCCAGAACTGCGCGGCTTTGAACGATTTTGCGTGGGACGCCCTGTGGAAGAGATGCCGTTGCTCACCAACCGCATCTGCGGCGTTTGCCCCGAAGCGCATCATATGGCAGCCGCTAAAGCCGCCGACGCAGTGTACAAGGTTGACCCACCGCCCACTGCGAAAAAACTGCGCGAGCTGCTCTATTCAGGCTTTTACTTCACCGATCACACCACACATTTCTACGCCCTGGCTGGGCCAGATTTCGTCATGGGGCCCGACGCGCCGGTGGCACAACGCAACATTCTGGGCGTGATCCATAAAGTAGGACTGGAAATCGGCGGCAAGGTCATTCAAGCGCGCAAGTATGGACACCGCATCGTGGAGATCATCGGGGGCAGAAAAGTTCATCCCTGCACCTCTATTCCCGGCGGGCTGACCAAAGGCATTACCGAAGAACAGCGCCAAGAGATCGAGCAGATCGGTCATTGGGCGATTGAGTTTGCTCAATTCAGCCTGAAACTGTTCAGCGACATCGTGCTGGGCAACTCGCAATACGTGGATCTGGTGCTAAACGACATCTATACGCACCGAACCTACTCCATCGGCCTGGTAGATGAAAACAATCGCGTCAACTTCTATGATGGCAAGGTCAGCGTGGTGGCACCTGACGGCGAGCGAATTGGCAAATATGCCCCGCATGAATACACCGATTGGATTGCCGAACGCGTCGAACCGTGGACCTACCTAAAGTTCCCCTACCTGAAAAAGGTGGGCTGGAAAGGCTTCGTGGACGGCAAAGATTCCGGCGTTTATTTCGCCACGCCGCTTTCTCGCCTGAACGCTGCCGACGGCATGGCTACCCCGCGCGCCCAAGAAGAATATGAGAAATTCTACGAGACTCTGGGCGGTAAACCGGTGCATCAACGCCTGGCAACACACTGGGCGCGGCTGATCGAGCTGCTATATTCGGCAGAACGCATTGTGGAGCTGGCGACCGATCCTGAGATCACCTCGCCTAATTTCCACACAACGCCAACGGAAAAACCCACCGAAGGTGTGGGTATCGTTGAAGCGCCACGCGGCACGCTGACCCATCACTACAAGACCGACGAACGTGGCATTCTCACCGAAGTGAACCTGATCGTTGGCACCACCAACAATTACGCCCCAATCAGCATGTCCATTGACAAGGCTGCCCGCTCGCTGATCCGCAAAGGCAGCGTGGTTACCGAAGGCATGTTGAACATGATCGAGATGGCTTTTCGGGCCTACGATCCCTGCTTCGGATGCGCCACCCACTCCTTGCCCGGTCAGATGCCGCTCGAAGTGACCATTCGGGACGCCAACGGCAACCCGATCGAGGTCTTAAAACAATTCTGCGAATGATGCAAAACCCAGAATTGGGGTGGAATTTGTCGCCCTCGCCAAATTCCACCCCGCGCCCCTGGATTGTGATCGGTTTAGGCAACCCGCTCCTGGGCGACGACGGCGTGGGATGGAGGATCGTCGAGCGGGCGGCGCAGCGTTATAACGCCTCGCCGCATAGCTACCCCCAGGCAGATTTCGAATGCCTGAGTTTAGGCGGTTTGAGCCTGATGGAACGGCTAGTCGGCTATCGTAAGGCGATCATCGTTGACTCGATCACCACCGGCAAACAGCCAGAAGGAACGCTTCTTTCGTTCAGTCTGGAGGATTTGCCAGCACTGGCGTCCAGCTATACTCGTTCCAGCCATGACACAACACTGCCCGAAGCAATCCAAGTTGGGAGAATGATGGGCGCACCTTTGCCCGACTTCATCACCATCCTCGCCGTAGAAGCTCGCCGGGTTTATGAGTTTTCGGAAGAACTCACCCCGGCTGTCGCCGCTGCAATCCCGCGGGCGGAACAAATGATATTGGATCTCTTAGTTGAGGAGGCTGCTCATGATCTCGCCTGAACTGCTGCGCCGTTACCCAAGTTTTGGTCTGTTCACCGACTCGCAATTAAAGGCCATCGCCATGATCGCTGAGGAAGAATCCGCCCCTGCGGGGACGGTCCTCTTCGAAGAACGCCAGCCAGCCACGCATCTCTATCTGCTGCTGGAGGGCGGCGTTGACCTATCGTATAGATCCGAAGAGGAATTTCATCCAAAAACGCGCAAAGAGTTTGCCGTGGGCGAGATCAACCCCGGCGAATTGTTCTCAATCAGCGCCCTCATCGAGCCGTACGTGTTGAACGCAACAGCGCGCCTGTCGCAAGATTCGAAATTTGTCAAAATTGATGCTGCCAGGCTGCGCGAACTGATGGAACAGGATTGTTCAATGGGTTACCTGGCGATGAAACAGATCACCAGGGCGCTCATGGAGCGTTTGATTTATACTCGTGTGCAACTGGCGGCTTGCTGGTCGTCGTCGTAGGCCCGCCGGAGCGAACATCCGGCCCTTGTAACGTCAGATAGATCTTGCAGATACATCTTTGCCCGTCCTTCAGGGGCACTCGCCGGGCGGGCTTTTTGTCATTATTCACCGAGTAAAGCGAATTTGAATCAGCCATAGAGAAGACTGCATCTATGCGACAAGAGGATCGGAATGTAATTCTTTCCCTGTGCTCTCTGTGACTCTATGAATTCAGTGGCAATCACTTTCGCTTTTTGACAGGCGCGATTGCGTGTATTTGCCTATACAACAGTGGAATGTTCATAATCTTTTAAGGTATAATAATTCAAAGCCGGCGCAAACGGGAGGGATACCATGGTCATTCGGGAAGATCTGGTCTATCGGCAGGTCATCACCATGCGGGATGGGGCGCGCGTGTTGCTGCGCCCGCTAGTCCCCGCAGACCGTCAGGCTCTGCTGGATTTCTTTCTACCAGTCACTGCGGAAGAGCGCCGCTACATGCGTCATAACGTGAACGACCCAGAATTGGT
>DYGV01000100.1:8811-14592 GCA_020724505.1 Anaerolinea thermophila | reverse complement strand
CTGGCACACGGCTTGCTTTTTCCGCTGCAGGGCTTTTACTGGGATGATTTTCCGCTCATATGGATTGCTGAAACATTTGGGCTGGCCGGGCTGGCGATTGGTGTCTTGCGCCCTACCAACACCTGGGATATGCCCACCTACCTGGCGTTAGCCGTCGTTGTCGTCCTTTATACTTGGATACGCCACTTCCGTCTCCCCGACCGTTGGCGTCAGCGGTTCGCTCTGCTGGAACAGTTCAGTCCAGGCCTCATCTGCGCCCTGGCCGCGCTCATCGGGGCGGTTTTGCTGGTGGGTCTGTCCCTGCTGTTTTTCCAACCTTACGCGCAGTGGTATGCGCTCGGTTACACCAAAATTGACCTCTGGAAAGGCACGCATACGCCCTCCTACTCTTACCTCATCCATTGGGGCGTGTTCCTTTTCGCCATCCTGAGTTGGATGGCGTGGGAAATGCGCGACTGGCTGGCGAAAACGCCCGTCTCCGCCTTGCGCCGGCTGGCGCCTTATCGACTGCTCATTCAATTTATCCTGATCCTGGGCGTCTTGCTGATCCTGGGACTGTACCTGTTCGATGTCTATATCGCCTGGCTGGCGCTGCCTTTGGCGGCGCTGGCGGGGGTCTTGCTGCTGCGCCCCGAAATGCCCGACGCCAAGCGTCTCGTCCTGTTCATGGTGGGCACCGGCCTGACGCTGACCTTGATGGTTGAGCTAATTGTGCTGCGCGGCGACATCGGGCGCATGAACACTGTGTTCAAGTTCTATCTCCAGGTGTGGACGCTGTTTTCGATCAGCGCGGCAGTCGCCTTAAGTTGGATGATCCCCGCTCTGCCGGACTGGCGCCCCTCCTGGCGAGGCGGCTGGCAAATTCTGCTGGTGGGTTTGGTTAGCGGGGCAGCCTTGTATCCCATCATGGCTACCGCCGCCAAGATAGACGACCGCATGAGTGAGGCCGCCCCGCACACCCTAGATGGAATGGCATTCATGCCCTATTCGGTCTATACCGATGAATGGGGTCCTATGGATCTGGGTCAGGATTATCGCGCCATCCGCTGGATGCAAGATAACGTAAAGGGATCGCCGGTCATTGTCGAAGCTAACCTGCGCAACCTGTACCGCTGGGGCTCCCGCTTCAGCATCTACACCGGATTGCCCGGCGTGGTCGGCTGGGAATGGCATCAGCAGCAGCAACGGGCGGTTATTCCAGCCGTCTGGATCAGCGATCGCATCCGCGAGGTGGATGAGTTTTACCTCACCGAAGACCTGGGCGCAGCCGTGGAGTTCTTGCGCAAATATCAGGTTCGATATATTATCGTAGGTCAGCAGGAACGCGGGCATTATCCCGGCCCCGGCCTGGATAAATTTGAAGCCGCCGATGGCGTATTCTGGTTGGAAGTCTATCGCGATGGCGACACCGTGATATACGAGGTCATCGCTGATTGAGGTGTTCGCTTGAGTTTTTGGCTGATCTGGTATGTGGTTATCAGCGGGCTGAGCTGGCTGGCGTTTCCCATCTCCTACCGCTTACTCCCCGCGCTGATAGATCGGGGCTATGCGGTCAGCCGCGCTTTGGGCCTGCTGCTTTGGGGCTTTCTCTTCTGGCTGCTGGCTTCCCTGGGCGTTCTGCGCAATGAGCCGACGGGATTGCTCTTCGCTGCGGCGCTGTTGGGTGGGCTCTCGCTGTGGGCGTTGTTGGGCGTTCACCCGCGGGAGATGTTCGCCTGGCTGAAGGCGCAGCGGCGCATGATCCTGGTGGTGGAGGCGCTTTTCCTGTTGACTTTCGCGCTGTGGGCTTTCGTGCGGGCGGCTAACCCGGAAGCAGTGGGCACCGAAAAGCCCATGGAGCTGGCATTTATCAACGCTATCCTGAGATCGCCCACCTTTCCGCCGCACGACCCCTGGCTTTCTGGTTACGCCATTTCTTATTACTACTTCGGTTATGTGCTGGTCGCCATGCTGGCGATGATCAGCGGGACGCCAGGTGCGGTCGCCTTTAACCTGGGCGTCAGCCTGGTGTTTGCGCTCAGCGCGGTCGGCGCTTACGGCTTGTTGTATAACCTGCTTAGCGCTACGCTGCCCGCCGCTCGCCGGACAAATGAAGATGCTCTCGCTCCACAGCGGCATATTCTCTCGCCTTTGCTGGCGCCATTTTTCCTGCTGATCGTCAGCAATTTAGAAGGCTTTCTACATAGCCTGCATACGCGCGGATTATTCTGGACGACAGATGAAAGCGGCGCGTTGACCTCTGCCTTTTGGAAGTGGTTGGATATTAAAGACCTGAATCAACCCCCGGCATTGCCGTTGAGCTGGCAGCCCACGCGGTTTTGGTGGTGGTGGCGGGCGTCGCGCGTCCTGCAGGATTATGATTTAGCCAATAACGCCAGAGAAATCATTGACGAATTTCCCTTCTTCTCCTTTCTGCTAGGGGATCTGCACCCGCATGTCCTAGCCATGCCGTTTGCTATGCTATGCATGACGATCGCCCTGAATTTTCTGCTCGGCGGCAGCCGTAGTCCGCAGCCCTGGCCGCGCCTAAGGCTTGCGCGGGGAAGCGAGTTTGCGCCTTTGCATCTGCGCCCAGAAGTCGCGCTGTTGGCGGCGGTTGTGCTGGGTGGGATGGCGTTCTTGAACATCTGGGATTTTCCCATGTTCCTGGCTCTGACGGCTTTGGCTTACGCATTGAGCTTTGTGCTGGAGGGGAGGAAATCCATTTTGCAGGCAGTGGTGGATTTCTTCTGGTTTGGGCTGGCGGTGGGGCTGGCCGGCGCCCTGTTGTACCTGCCTTTCTATCTCAGCTTCTCGTCTCAAGCGGGCGGCATCCTGCCCAACCTGATCTACCCCACGCGCGGCGCTCATTTGTGGGTGATGTTTGGGACGCTTCTGCTGCCGATCCTGGCGTATCTGGCTTACATTAGCCGTTCGCTGACGGATCGTCAATGGCTGGCGCGCGGGTTAGGGCTGGCAGGGGGTTTCATGCTGCTGTTATGGCTCTTGTCGCTGACCCTGGGCGCGCTCATCCTACTGATCCCGGAGGTGCGCGCACCATTCCTCGGATCGTTGGCTGCGCAGGACGGCAGACAGCTTTTCAGCAATGCACTGATGCGCCGTTTGCTATCGCCGGGGGGGTGGATCACCCTGTGGTTCTTGCTGGCCCTCTGCCTGGGTCTGCTCACCGCTTTCGACCGCCGCAGATCCACTGTTCAGGAAACGCCTCTCCCTCTCCGTGCCCAAGCCTTTGCCGTCTTGCTGGTCTTGATGGGGACGCTGTTGGTCGTCGGACCGGAGTTCTTCTATTTGCGCGACCTGTTCGGCTGGCGCATGAACACGATTTTCAAGTTTTATTTCACCGCCTGGCAGGTATGGAGCATCGCCGCGGCGTACGGTGCGGTGATCTTGTTCATGGAATTGCGGGGTAGCCTGCGCGCGGCGTTTAACCTGGGGCTGACTGCTCTGTTGGTGGCGAGCCTAGTCTATCCTGTTTTCAGCCTATGGAACAAGACCAACGGTTTTAACCCAGAGCGATGGACGTTAGATAGCAGCGCCTTTCTGGCGCGCCAGTCGCCAGATGAGATGAAGGCAATCCAGTTTTTGCTGGCTGCGCCGGCGGGTGTGCTGGCTGAGGCGGTGGATTATCAGGGCGGCGATTACCGAGAATATGGCAGAATGGCTACCTTCTCTGGACAACCCGCCGTGCTGGGCTGGATCGGTCATCAAAATCAGTGGCGCGGCGAAAACAGCAGCAAAGCCATGGGTAGCCGCCCAGAAGACATCGAGAAGCTTTACTGCACCCGCAACTGGCAGGAGGCGCGCCTGATCTTGGATCAATACTCGATTCGCTATGTCGTCGTCGGGTTGCTGGAGCGCGCCACTTACATCGCCAACGATGATACCTGTCCAAATGGTTTAGTGGAGACAAAATTCATTCGTAATTTGCAGCCAGTGTTCAGTTCTGGCTCTGTAGTCATCTATGAATATACCGGCTTCCACAATGAATAAACCGCAAAAGCTCACCCTGGAAATCGTTTTATATAGCCTGGCCTTCCTGCTGGCGTTGTTTCTGCGCCTACTCAACCTGGGAGCGGCCCCGCTCTCCGATCGAGAAGCCGATTGGGCGCTGCAAGCCATGCAGATTGCCCATCCTGAAATGGCGAGCGCCGTTCAGGGGAGCGGCGCTCAGCCCGCATACATTATCCTGACCGGCTTCACCTTCTTTTTCCTGGGCGCGAACGAATTCCTGGCGCGATTTTGGCCCGCCCTGGCCGGCGCTCTGCTGGTCTGGGCGCCTTTCTGTTTCCGCCGCGATTTGGGCCGTTCCGCCGCTGTGCTTCTAGCTTTTGGGCTGGCGCTTGACCCGGGGTTGACAACCGTCTCCCGCCAGGCAGGAGGTCCCATGCTGGCGCTGAGTTTCAGTCTGCTGGCTCTGGCGCTGTGGCGCGCCCGTCAGCCAGCGTGGGCAGGCGTCGCCGGCGGTCTGGCTTTGCTCTCCGGGCCGACGATTTTGCCCGGCGCGATGGGCATGGCGGCGGCTTTGCTGACCGCCAGCGCGCTGCGCCGACGGCAAGAGCGCATCTATGCAGCCGATCCACTCCAAGAGCGCCTCGAACACGCCGACCTGGAGGCGAGTTCAAGTTTCTTCAGTCGGCGCGATGTCGGCATAGCATGGATCGCTGGGCTGAGCGCGTTTCTACTGATAGGCGCCGGATTTGGGCGCTTCCCACAAGGATTGGCAGGGTTCTTTGCCAGCCTGATCGCCTATTTCCAGGGCTGGATGACGCCCTCGAACATCAGCCCCTTGACCGTTCTCCTGGCTTTCCTGGCATTCGAACTGTTGGCGATTACCTTCGTGGCGGTTGGCGTTGTTCACCAGGTAACCGGGATTCAGCGCGCCGCTGAAAGCGCCTCCATCCAGGCGGGTTTGCTCCTCTGGGCGGCGGTAAACTTGCTGTTGACGCTGCTCTACCCAGGACGACAAGTAAGCGATCTGGTTTGGAGCATTGTCCCTCTCTGGGCGGTCGCTGCAGCGGCGCTGGCGGCGTATTTACCGCGGGAGAGGCCGCACGTCATGGTGTTTTTACAGGCGTGTCTGGTATTCATCCTGGCAGCGTTATTCTGGAACACCATGATTGCTCCCGATTTGATCGCCTCGGCTACAATTCCCTGGAACATCCTGCGGTTAGTAGTGCTGGCGGGCATTCTGGCGCTGGGCGTTTTGACTTCGACCTTGGTGGCGTTGGGCTGGAGTTGGGAGATCAGCCGCGATGGTCTGATCTGGGGGTTGGCGATTACGCTGCTGATTTATTCCACCGGCGCGCTTTGGGGAGCGGCGCAACTGCGCCCCAACCAGCCCACAGAATTATGGGGCGCGCCGCCTGGGACGGGTCAGGCGCGCCTGGCGCAAGCCACGCTGAGAGAGCTTTCTAACTGGGCGACCGGCATGCAAAACTCCATTGAAATCCTCTCGCTTGTGGATTCGCCCTCCCTACGCTGGTTCTTGCGCGAGTATCCAAACGCCCGTTTCAGCAGCGCCATTGATCGCGATAATCTGCCCGACGTTCTCATCACCCGCTTGGAAGCGGAGACGCCCGGCGTTTCTGAGACTTATCGCGGCCAGGATTTTGTCTGGTGGACGCTGCCGGGTTGGGCGGGCGGCGCTCCGCCAGAGATCATCCGCTGGCTGACCTTCCGTAAAGCGCCGATAACCAATCAGTACATCATCCTATGGGCGCGCAACAGCCTCTTCCCGGGGGCGGCGCAGGAGTGATGTGCGCGCATCATCTTTCAGGAGCC
>DYGV01000100.1:4082-8801 GCA_020724505.1 Anaerolinea thermophila | reverse complement strand
GAGCCGCGATGCCAATACCCTCTACAATTGCCATTGACGGGCCAGCCGCTTCAGGGAAATCCACTTTGGGCAAGAAACTGGCCGATGCTTTGGGTTATCTCTTCTTCGATACCGGCGTTATGTACCGCGCGGTTACCTGGGCAGCGTTGGAGAGAGGGTTGCGAATTGACGACGAAGAGGGCATCTCTCGCCTGGCTCAAAATATAGATATTGATTTACGCCCCCCTTCGCAGGCCGACGGGCGCAACTGCGACATTTTATTGGACGGCAAAGATATTACCTGGCAAGTGCGTCGCCCAGAAGTGGATGCGAATGTCTCGCAAGTGTCTGCTTATGCGGGCGTGCGCCAGGCAATGACGCTTCAGCAACGCCGCATCGGCTCTCGTGGGCGCGTGGTGATGGTGGGCCGGGATATTGGCACGGTGGTTATGCCGGACGCCGACTTAAAAATATACCTCGACGCTTCGCCGGAAGAGCGCGCCCGCCGCCGCTACCAGGAGTTGCTTGCACGCGGTGAGGCGGCCAACTACGAAGAAATTTTGGCCGGCGTGCGCCGCCGCGATCAGATCGACTCGACGCGCGACCTGGCGCCGCTGCGACCTGCCGGCGACGCATTTCGCATCAATTCCGATCATATGGATGCGGAGCAGGTTTTGGCGCAGGTGATGAACTTGGTAACCCAGGGCGATCCTCCGGCGTCTTGATGGTGTTTTACGAACAGAAATGGTTTGGCATAAAGATCAGCCTCCCTATCGAGTTGCATTCCACTACCGTATCATGCGGTTGATCCTGCGGCCGCTTTTCCGCCTGCTGTTTCGCATCCTTTGCCAGGTGCGCGTGACCGGATTGGAAAATGTCCCTCGCCGCGGCGCGTATCTGATTGCAATTAATCACCCTTCGTTATTCGAGCCGCCCTTTGTGCTTGCGTTTTGGCCGCAAGCGCCGGAAGCCGCAGGCGCAGTGGAGATCTGGGAGAGGCCGGGGCAAAACGTCCTGGTTCGGTTGTATGGGGCAATCCCGGTTCACCGCGGCGAATATGACCGCAAGCTGATTGACGCCATGGTAAGCGCGCTCCGATCGGGCAAGCCCTTGCTGCTTGCGCCAGAAGGCGGTCGCACGCACTCGCCGGCCATGCGTCGCGCCCTCCCCGGCGCAGCGCATATCGTTGATCAGGCGGATGTCCTGGTTCTTCCGGTGGGGGTGGTGGGTACCAGCGACGATCTGTTGAAAAAAGCGATGCGCGGTGAACGGCCGCTCATCGAAATGCGCATTGGCAAACCATTTAGGTTGCCGCCGTTGGAGGGAAGAGGTGAAGCGCGACGCGCCCAGCGACAGCGCAACGCGGATCTGATTATGCTGCGCATCGCCGCTCTGCTACCTCCTGAATATCATGGCTATTACGCTGGTCTGAACCTTCACGAGTTGGGTATCGCCGCGCCTGCGGATGATCCTGAAGCATGGATAAGCGACGATCACAAACTCGCGATTTGGCAAGAGAAAGATGGATGAGACGCAGCATCCAACACTGAGCGACAAACCAATCACCTTACGTGTGAGGCCGGAAATTACGCGCCTGCCTCCGCTCACGGCGAAGAGGCGTTTCACCCGTCGCTTGCTGCGTTTTCTGATGCGGGTGCTGGCTCGCTTATTTGTGCGAGCGCAAGTCACCGGCTTGGAAAACATTCCCGCTTTGGGCGGCGTGTTAGTGGTTTGCAATCACCTGGGCGATGCCGATCTGCCGTTAGGATTGGCGTTTTCCCCCCGCCTGCCAGATATTTTTACCAAAGCCGACCTTTACGATTATCCTTTGCTGGGTCGGGTACTCGAAGCTTACGGTGTGATCTGGGTGCATCGCGGTCAACCCGACCGCCGCGCCTTGCGCGCCGGCCTTCAAGGGCTGGCGGAAGGGCGCATGATGGTGATCGCCCCGGAAGGTCGCGAAAGCCTGACCGGCGCGCTGGAAGAGGGGACACCTGGTGCGGCTTATCTGGCGCTCAAGGCAAATGCGCCGGTGATCCCGCTCACCTTTACTGGAACCGAAAATCGGCAAATTTACACGAATCTCAAGAGGCTTCGACGTAGTAACGTAACCATCACTGTAGGAAAACCATTTCGGCTAGAGAAAAGCGCCGATTGGCGCGCCGCGGTCGAGAAGGGTACACAACGCATCATGCAGGCGCTGGCTGCTCAACTTCCACCGCAATATCGAGGGGTGTACACAAACTGTATCGAATGATAGGCTTTGATTTACTCATGGAGGCGTCCAATGGTATTAGATAGCTTACAGGAGAATCGGGTTCGAGCTTTTCGTTACGATCACGCCCGTTACACAAATCGGCGCAAGTTGTGTCGTTTTTTGTTGCGTTGGCTCGGTTTCACGCTGCTAGCAAAAATAGGCAAAGTGGAAGGCGTAGAGAACATCCCTTCCGAAGGCGCAGCAATTTTGATGATCAATCATATCGCCTTCATTGACCCTATCGTGGTCTTGCAAGTCTCGTCGCGTTTGATCACGCCGATGGCGAAGATCGAAGTCTATGACTATCCGGTGGTGGGAATATTCCCTCGATTGTGGGGGGTCATCCCGGTGCGACGCGAAGAGGTGGATCGTCGCGCCATACAACAGACATTAGAGGTGCTGAAAGCGGGAGAGATTGTGCTGGTGGCGCCAGAGGGCACACGCGGCCCGGCGCTGAAACAAGGCAAAGAAGGCGTGGCTTACCTTGCCAGCCGCAGCGGGGCGCCGATTGTGCCGGTTGCTATCGAAGGGACAGAGGGTTTCCCTGCGCTGCGCTTCACCGCCGCCTGGCGTGGAACGGGAGCGCAGGTGCGTTTTGGGAAACCGTTTCGTTATCGTCCCGAGTTCCGCCACGCTGGACGTGAGCATCTACGCCAAATGACCGATGAGGCGATGTATGTGCTTGCCGGGATGCTCCCTCCCCAGCGCCGCGGCGTGTATGCCGACCTCTCGCGAGCTACCCAGGAAACTATCGAGTTTGTATAATCAAATTGCGGTTGGGCTTTTTACGGCAAAACGGGTTATAATCAGAAAAAACATCTGGCACTAATTATGCACCTACAGTTCGTATGATCCCAATATTAACGTTAATTGCGACAGCCCCTTACCTCGACCCTCCGCAAAGATGGGTCGGTTGGTTGGGGCTGTTTTTGGGGATCTGCGTTCTTCTGGCGCTTCTTTGGGGTGGGCGGCGATATAACGCTTCTTTCCGTCGCGGCCAATGGGCATTGTTTTTCTTTCTACTGCTCATCACTCCCTTTGCCAGTTTGTATTTGGGGGCGCGCTTTTCGATCAACCCGGGTTTGCCGCCGCCTGGAGAAATCGTAACACCGGCAGAACCGCTAGTCATGTTTGTATCTGCCATCCCCTGGGCGTTGGCAGGTGGTCTTTTGGGACCATTGCCCGCCGCGGCTCTTGCTTCTGTGAGCGGGATAATCATTGCCGGCTGGCATTACCATCATCCGTTCTATCCGCTAGAAATGGCGCTGATCGCTGTCTTGTTCAGCGGTATGTTGCGTCAACGCTATCGGACGTTCTTTTATCGCGCAGCGAGACAGCCATTGATCGCCGCTGCGCTGACGGCGTTGTCCTTCCCCGCCATGCATCTGGCGGTTGCGCTCTTCAATTCCCCTGGGCTGTTGGTCAGCCGGCTGGATTACGCCCTGACCAACCTAGCAGGGATATGGCTGGCGGTGGGCAGCGAGCTGCTGATCGCCGGGCTGGCGCTGCAACTGATTCAAATGATAGCGCCTGCTGCCTGGCCAGTCGCCGCGCCTTTGGAGCCATCTCCATCGGAGCGCAGTTTGCAAACGCGCTTCATCGTCAGCATGGCGCCGCTGGCGCTCATCCTGGTCGCCACCTTAATGATTGGCGATTGGTTTGTCGCCGGACGAGTGGCGCGAGATATGCTAAAGGCGCAGATGACCAGCGCCGCAGAAGTCGCTGCGCAGGGTGTGCCTTATTATCTGGAAACCGGCCAGACCTTGATTCTGCAACTTGCCGCTGATCCGCTCTTGCTGAGCAACAATCGGCTAGCGGTGGAAAATTTGCTGGCTCAGGATATTAAAAAAACGCCCTTCTTCAATCAACGGACTTTACTCGACGAGAACGCAGAAACTATTGCCAGCTACCCGACCAGTTATTATGTCGGTAAGGAGGCGCCCATTGACGAGCTGGTGGCGGTCAACACGGCGCTGAACGGGCTTCCTTTTCAATACTACAACGCGCCGCCTGCCAATGGACAGACCACTGCTCAAACGTCCTTCATTGCTGCGGTATTTGACTCGCAAGGTAGGGCGCGCCGGGTCTTGATTGGGCGCAGCGATCTGGCGACCAACCCCCTGACACAACCGATCTTGGCCAGCCTGAACAAAGTCGCCGGCGAGGATGGTCAGGGGATGCTGCTGGATGAGAATAACCGCATTCTGGCGCACCCCAACCCCGAACGCGTCATGCAAACATTCGGCAGCCTGACTGGCCGCCAGAGCACCTTTTATGACGATACCGCAGAGGATGGAACGCGAGTGCTGGTCGCGGCCCAGCCAGCGCAAGGCCAGCCTTGGTCAATCGTTCTGGTGGTTCCGGCTTATCGAGTGCAACAAATCGCTTTGAATATTGCTGCGCCGTTGCTGGGCATGATCGCCTTGCTAGCGCTGATCGCCGTCCTGATCATCCGGCTGGGGCTGAATGTGATCACGCGTTCG
>DYGV01000100.1:0-4032 GCA_020724505.1 Anaerolinea thermophila | reverse complement strand
CTGCTGAAGCGGGGCGTCTGGCGGAAGGGCGATTAGAACAGCCGGTTACCGTTCATAGCGCAGATGAGGTGGGTCAGTTGGGGCGTGCCTTTGAGCAAATGCGCGTTAGCCTGAAAGCGCGTTTGGATGAGCTGAATCGCTTGTTGGTGGTCAGCCAGGGGGTTGCCTCCAGCCTGGAATTTTCTGAAGCTATCCAGCCGGTGTTGGAATCGGCATTGGGTTCGGGCGCCAGCTCGGCGAGGGTGGTCTTGGTGCCTGGCATGGTCCCCGACCTGGAATGGGCTGCCTCCACGCCGGCGCGCTTCGGCGCTGGTGCGGCGCAGAACCTGTATCAGAATTTGGATGAACAGATCTTGAACCTCAGCCGACAGCAGGATCGTCTCGTTTTATCCAACACCAACCGGCCTCGCCTGTTGAACTTTATCCCCGGCGCGCCGCGTCCCGAATCGCTGATGGCGGTGGCTTTAAAACATGAAAATCAATACTACGGCGCGCTCTGGGTGGCATACGACCAACCGCACGCCTTCTCCGAGGAAGAGGTGCGCTTCCTGGTAACTTTGGGCGGGCAGGCAGCGTTGGCGGCGGCTAACGCTCGCCTGTTCTTGAACGCCGAGATTGGACGTAAGCGATTGGAATCCATCCTTGCCTCCACCCCGGATCCGGTTCTGGTGACCGATGAGAACGAACGCCTGTTGCTGGCGAACCCGGCTGCCTGGCAGGTGCTGGGATTGGGCGCGGAGACTTACGAGGGGCAGCCCCTGGATCAGATTATCTCGGTGCGCAGCCTGGTGGAACTGCTGCGCAGTGAAAACGGCGATGGGGCGCGCGAGAAGCAGATGGTGGAAGTAGTCTTGCCGGGCGGACGGGTGTTCCTCGCCAGCGCCACTCCGGTTTTGGCGGAAGGGCAGCGTGTTGGGCGAGTGTGTGTGTTGCGCGATGTGACCCACTTCAAGGAAATTGACGCCCTGAAATCCGAGTTCGTTTCCACCGTCAGCCATGATTTGCGCTCTCCATTGACCCTGATGCGCGGCTACGCCAGTATGTTAGAGATGGTCGGTCAGCTCAACGATCAGCAAATCAGCTATGTGCGCAAGATCGTCAGCGGTGTGGAAAGCATGTCGCGTTTGGTGAACAACCTGCTGGATCTAGGGCGCATCGAAGCCGGAGTAGGCTTGCAACTCGAAATGGTACCGGTGGTGGATGTGGTCGAGCGGGTGGTAAGCGCCCTGCAACTCCAGGCGTCGCAAAAGCGCATTCAATTGACCAGCGAACTGCCAGCGCACACCGTACCACTGGTAGAGGCAGATCAGGCTTTGTTGCAGCAAGCGTTGCACAATCTGGTGGAGAACGCCATCAAATATACCAAACCAGACGGCAAAGTGTTAGTGCGGGTACAGGTGCAGCCCGTGGGGGTGGTATTTCAGGTCATTGATAACGGCAGCGGCATCTCCCCCATGGATATGCCGCGCCTGTTCGAGAAGTTCTATCGTGGGGCGCAACAAGGCCCGAAAGAGGAACGCGGCACCGGCTTGGGGCTGGCAATCGTCAAGTCTATCGCCGAGCGCCATGGCGGCCGCGCCTGGGCGGAAAGCCAATTGGGCAAAGGCAGCACATTTTATCTGGCGCTGCCGCTCAAGCAACCCAAAAAGTCGGTAGAAGGCGTTGCACAATAGGGGCAATTTCCAGCACTTTTGTCACAGCAATATAACAGCTTCATCACTTTGGCTGTCACGAACCTCCGGTAAACTAATCTTGACAATTGGGTAGGTGACGCAATGCGTCCATCTGTCGCGATTTATGGACATAGCTCGCGGAGGCAGCGCGGCGTTTATCCTCATTTCAGGATCAATATACCAGGAGGCGCAACATGAATCAGCAGAAACCTCTAATTCGGCTGTTTGCATCTTTGCTCTGGACGGTTTTTCTTCTAGCGACGCTGGCTGGCTGCGGCCAGAGCCCAGCTACGCCGTTAGGCGGCGCAACCCAGGGAGGGGAGGTTAAATTGACTCTGGGGGCGTATACCACCCCACGAGAGGCGTACAAAGAACTGATTCCCATCTTTCAAAAACAGTGGAAGGAAAAGACCGGCCAGGATGTTATTTTCGAGGAGTCATACCTGGGTTCTGGGGCGCAATCACGTGCCATTGTCGAAGGCTTTGAAGCAGATATCGCCGCTTTGTCGTTGGAGGCGGACATCACCCGCATTCAAGAGGCTGGGTTGATCACCCACGACTGGAAGAGCGGTGCTTATAAAGGCATGGTGAGCACCTCGATCGTGTCTTTCGCCGTGCGGGAAGGCAACCCCAAAGGCATCCACGATTGGGCTGACTTAGGGAAACCAGGCATCGAAATCCTGACGCCCAACCCCAAGACCAGCGGCGGCGCTATGTGGAATATCCTGGCATTATATGGGGCAGCCAAGCGTGGTTTTGTGGAGGGCGTCCCCGCGGGTGATGATGAAGCCGCCAAAGCTTTTCTTCTCTCGGTTCTGAACAACGTTAGCGTGATGGATAAAGGCGCTCGCGAAAGCATTACCAATTTCGAGAAGGGCGTGGGCGATGTGGCGATCACCTATGAGAACGAAGTGTTGGTAGGTCAAATGAATGGCGAGAAATATGAACTGGTGATCCCGCGTTCCACAATCTTGATCGAGAACCCGGTGGCGGTGGTAGATGTTTACGCGGAGAAGCACGGCGTTCGCCAGGCGGCGGAGGCGTTTGTGGCTTTTCTACTCACATGGGAGGCGCAGCAAATCTTTGCTAAATACGGGCTGCGCCCGGTGGACCCCCAAACGGCAAGCGAAGTCGCCGCAAAATATCCGCCAGTTGAAGACCTTTTTACCATCGAATATTTTGGCGGTTGGAAAGAAGCCTCGCCAACCTTCTTCGGCAAAAACGGCATCTACACCTTGACCGTGGGAAAAGTGCAGCGGCTGAACCCTTGAAAGCCGCGCCTGGGCGTGTGTTTCGCTGAAAGGATCGCAACGGAGCTGAAACAGGATAAAATAAACCTGTTGGCTGGTTGCGATCCTCCTGTAAAGATGCATTGAATGGAACAAGTGGGCATCTGTAATGTCTAAATCTTCTCGCCCTGGACAGATCAGCCTGCCGGCGCAGATGACGCTCATGACTGTGTCGTTGATCATCCTGACGGTTGGCGCCATCGGCGTACCGGCGATCTGGCTCCTGCGCCAACAACTCAACCGCCAAGCCTGGGCGTTGGTGGAGCAGGGCGGCCAGACGATTCAAGCCAGCCTCTCTGCCAACTTGAGCGATCTCAACAATCTGGCAATCCTGAGCGCCCAACGTCCGACCTTGCGCCAGCTCTTGGGACAAAACGACTCGCAAAGTCTGCAGGCGTATCTGAACGCCTTGCAAAGCGGCTCCGGGCTGGATGTGGTAGCAGTTTGCAGCACGGAGGGTCAGATCATCGCCCAGGCTGGTAAATTTCTGCCCTCAGAGGCGTGTTTGAATCCCCCCTCGAACCAGACGCTTTTAGCGGAGAAGGTCGCGGAGCCGCCGGGCTGGATGCTTGCCGCGCAACCCGTCAAAGACGACAGCGGAGAGTTGAGCGCGGGTTATACCGTCCTGGTTGGGCGTGCCTTGGACCAAACTTTCGTGACCGAGCTGCGACGCCAATCTGGACTGGAGATCATTCTGCTTGCCGGCGAGCGGTATGTCGCCAGCAGCCTGCCCAGCGGAGCGGAAACCTGGCAGACCATCGCCGGTCAATTGGGCGACGGCGCGGAGAGCAGGATTAGCGCATCGTTCACCCTGGATGCGACGCCATATTTTGCCATTCGGCTGCCCTTTGAGCAAAGCGATCTGGAAATTCTGGCAGCATTATCCGCAGCTAGCATCCTCGAGGCGCAGCGACAACTCACCCGCGCCGTGGGTGGTGGAATTCTGTTGGTGATCCTGCTGGGCGCAGCCCTGGCTTTCCTGCTGGCGAAGCGCCTCAGCCAGCCGCTCGAACGGCTGCGGGCGGCTGCCGTCGCCCTGGAAGCCGATCCCGCCGCGCGCCTGCACCTGC
>DYGV01000099.1 GCA_020724505.1 Anaerolinea thermophila | reverse complement strand
CAAGGGAAAGACTGGGTGTTGACAGAGCAGCTTTATCAATCCGGGATGAAGACGCCCGGCGAAGCGCGGGCGATCAGCGCCAGTGTTTGGGAGGCTGGCATTGCCGAGGGTGTGCGCAAAGGGATGTTTGGGCTAGGCGAGCTGGTGGAAGAAAAACCTATCTGCAGGTATTTCAACGAGGAACCATCCATCAGCCTGACCGGGAACGAAGTATTGATTCGAGCCGAAGTCTGTCAGGCGCAGCGCACGGCTCAAGCGGAACAACCGGTATATCCTACTGAGGGAGGTGTATTGACGCCATCGAACAATATTCACGAGCCGGTCACAGCGACATCCCACCTTGCGGGATCTACTCCCTCGCCCGTCTCAAAACCAGAACAACCGCCAAGTGGTTTTACCCAATTGAGCTTGAATTTCGACTTGCCTAAGGGCAAGGTTTCCTCATTGATGGGGGTACTGAATTTCTTGCAAAGCCGGTATAGCCAGATGAGAATTACCCTGAAAGTTGAGCAAGGACATCTAACCGAACAGGAGTTTGAGGATAAGATACGCGAGGCTTTTCGCCAGATGGGGATTGAGATTGAGTGAATTGAAGGGGAGGTTTAATATAGATCGGTCTCTTCTAACGCGACACAAAAGGCAAATACACACTCTGCGCGCCGGGCGGGGGCAGCCACAGCAAATCATCCTGGCGCACCCAGCCGAGCGCCTCGCTGCCGCTGCTGCTGTATTCCACTCGTTGCCAAAATGCCCCTTTTGCCAGCACACCGTTTAGATCCTTGTAACGCATTCCCGCAACCCGCACACTCGCCCCGCCGGGCAAGATGGACTGCACGGCGTAATTCGTCCCCGGCCCCAGGCGCAGCTCGCTTGGCCAGCGGGTGAGCGCCGCCTGACCAGAGACGAAGACGCTGGACTGTACTTTCGGCTCAACGGCAACCATCATCAGCGCCGTCCCCACCAGCGGCTCGAAGTCCGGGCTGGCGACCGCGCCGGCGTACTTGGGATTCACCTCAGCATTTTGATTCGCTCCCCCTGCCTGCCCACTGGAGGCCATGCCGCATTGACGGGTGAAATTACAATAAGTGTTGTTGACCGGAAAGCCGTTGATCACCATGGTGGACGAACCGCCGCTGTCCAGCGTCACCGCGTCGCTGATCCCCAGCGTGTTGCGGGCAAACTCGCCCAGCTCGCGCACAGTGATGCCCTCGCTGACGCCCGGATTCCAGCCATCGGCGACGATGAAATAGACATATGCCGCGTTGTAACCCACCGCGGTGCGGGAATTTAGCACGCGAGCGTCCGGGTTATCCGTGCTAATGGTCACCACGCCATTGATCAGGAAATGATAATCGCCGCCCAACGCGGCGTAAGTCTTGGTCCAATAATTCTGCGGTGCAGATGGACAGTCTTTGATCTCCTGAGAGATACCAATCTCGTCGCCCACCTGGAGCTTTTGCAGCAGGTCAACGCGGGCGCTGCCCGATGCAGAGAGCACAACATGATCGAAGGGGATGGGCGTGTCGCCATGCCGGTCGCGGATGCGCATCACCGTCCCCAGGGCGCGGGCCGGCGCCGGCAATAGCATGGCCGGGCGCGACATCTCCACCAACACCTCCACGCCGTCGGTGTCGGTCTGTGTGGAGGCTGCGTACTGCGGGGTATAGATCACCAGGCTATCCGTCGGGCGGGGGATGTTCACGCCGTTGATCTTGCGCGTCTCGCCGCTGCGCAGCACGGTAAAGAATTGATCCCGTGCCTGGTGATAGACACAGCGCCCGATGAACGCCCCACCGTTCAAGTTCCAGGCGAAACCCGCATCGCCGACGTAATCGCTAAAAGGTTTGGCGTACCAGCCGGAATGAACCACCCCGCTGAACGGCTCACCGCTGCTCAGGTTGAAATAATACCCATTGACCGCCGCGACCACACGATTACGGTTACCCCAGGTCTCGCCCCAGTAATTGATCGCCTGGTCGTCATGCGCAGCCATGCCGCTGATAGACTGGCGTCCACTGGCCAGGCTACCGTTGGCGATCGCCGTTTCGATGGTCGCCATGAGGTTGCTGCGGCTGAGCCGCGTCACGAACAGGTTGAGCGGACGTGGTTGTGTCAGGTGGAACATTTGGAAATCAATCCCCGATGCCAGGGGCGTCCAGGCATCGGGCGCAGCCCCGGCAGAGAGCGGAGTCAAAGCAATTGCTATGAGAAGGAGAGTCAGAAACAAGCGAAACCGATACAGATACGGATGTTTTGGTCTCATTGTGAATATTCCCGCTACCGCGAAATTTCTTTCGGCAGCGCGCCGATTACTTCACCCGATAGATCAATACCTGATCGAAGAACGAGCCGCGCAGATCGAGCGCTTGCGCCTTACCATATACGGCATCCAGTCGCGCCGTCAGGCGGTCGGCGATTTGTTGATGCCCATAAGTAGGATCCCGGCTGCGAAACAACCAGACCTGCGCGCCCGCTCCACTCTGCGCCAAAGCAATCATAAGCCTCCCAATTTCCCGATCGAGCGCGGCTTCATCTTCCAGCAAGCCAAATGCATCCAGCCATCCGATATGACGCTCAATTTCGGATGGAAAGCCTATAAAACGCAAGCACGTCGGAGCGCCCAGCCGGCGCAAGTAATAAGCAATTTCGCTGTAAGATTCGCCGCTCGCCACCAACACATCCCTGCACTTCGCCTGACGTAACACAGTTGCAACGCTGATTCGCGCCGAATAGGGTTGTGGCGTTTTTGTCTCTAAATAAACGTTCATAGCGGCGTCTATCATCAGCGCAGCAACCAGCGCGTAAGCAGCCCATTGCGCGACGCGGTCCGAGAGGCGCGTTAACAGCGAGGCAGCCAGCAGGCAACCGGCAGCCAAGAACAAAGTCGGTGTGCGTGCTCCATGGAAGATCGGCGTCATCAGATTCGAGTATAGATAAACCCCAAAACCGCACACAACGACCAACGTCAGGCTGATCTTTTCATCACTGCGCAAGGTAAAGCGCCGCTCTCGCCATATTGCAATCGCCAGAAAGATCAGACAAAGACCTGCAATCCCTATCGTCTTAGTCTCTCCCCAAAGGTTAAGATAGGCTCGAAGCAGATTGCGCAGCTCCGGCGGCGTCATCCAGACTGTCGCCGGAAAACCCATCTTCGAATGCTCAACGATCACACCGCCCCAAAGGAGTAGATAAATCGCCACAGCGATTCCAGCCGACAAAACTATGCGCAAAAAGAACCTGAAGGAGATCAATAGCGCGGCGGCGGTCAGCGCAAGGATGAAAAAAGCGAACAATGGATGAGTTACCAAACCAGCTGTCAGGAGCGCAGCGAAGAGCGCAATTCGCGTCTGGGTGAAAGGCTTCGGCTTTGAGGCGTATAAGCCTGCCATTTCTAAATACCAGAAGATTGTCAGCGCAGTCAGCAAAGTCAACAAAGCATACGCTCGCGCCGTGCTGGCAAAGGTCAACCCCGTATTAAAACTGCCCGCCATCAACCCCGCGGCGATCAAGCCAGTGGAGGCGTCCCGCAGGCGCGCCGCCGTAATACCCACCACAAGAATGGCGAGCGCGAAACATAACGCAGAGAAACTGCGCAGCGCCAACTCGCTTTCTCCAAACACTTTCGTCCACAGCTTCAAAAAAAGCGGATAGAGCAGCGCGTCGTTGTTGTTCTTAATTTGCGCTATTGCTTCCACCATGGGAGCATGGGCAATGTTTGCAGAGGTCGGTTCGTCAATGGTCAACGCTCCAGACGAGCGTAATAAAGCCAGACCCAGTCCAAAAATCGCCATGGCTGCCAGGGTGGCCGGAAAATATTTCTGGGGAAAGCGAATAAAAAACCGACCGATAGGATCTAAGAAACGCGCAGACTCCAAAAGCTGGATGCTCTGTCTCCAGAACTTTTGAAGTCTGCGACCCATCATGCGCCAATGCCCTAAAGATCTGGACAGACCTTCAGGGCAGGTTGTATTTACGGTGTTGGCGTGCACACGTCCAGATACACGTCGTCGGTATAAAGCACCTGCTTAGACCAAGAGTTGGTGACATTTCCAACGCCGAATTGCACCGACAAGGTTTGCCCGCGTAGCGGGAGCAAATTGTAAGACTTAGCAATCCAATAAGCCGAGTCGACCCCGAAATACTTGAACAACAGATACATACCCTCTCCGCCAGTCGGTCCTGCAATATGGGCATATTGCGAGTCGACCTGGTTCGTCTCCTGTGGGCTGAGCAGTGCTTGCTTGGTAGGATCCAGGTTGAGGGCTTCCTGATCCGAATACCAACCCCACCAACTAGTGCTCTTGGGCAAGATCAACATGCGCAGGCGAGCGTAGATGGCGGTTGCCGGAATCGTGAATGGCTGGTAGGCTTCAGTGGTTGAATAATACCAGGGGTCAGCGGCGGCAATACCGGTCTTCAACGAGTGAGTTGGGCTCCAGAAGAACTCAGAAGTCCAAACAGGGGCAACGGTTTGAGGTAAATTATATACCCAGTCGGCCGCGCTTGGCGCTGTCTCCAGATCTGAATTTAGCAAGATGTTGGTGCAGGTCACCGCGCCTTCGGTGATGTCCAGCGTCACATCATCGAAGTAAGCCAGCGATTTATAAGCATCCGTGTCGTTCACCGTGCCAAACTCGATCTTCACCGTCCGTCCGGCGAAGGTGAGCAATGACAGCGGCCCTATCGGCAGCCAGGCCTGGTCGTTGCGCAATTGCCAATAAAGGATGCCACCCGACAAGATCTCATTGGTGATCGGGTCAATTACTGCTACATATTGCACATCATAACCCAGGGTAGGCACATCAGGCGACTCGGTGTCCATGCCAATCAGAGCGGCTGGTGGTTCAGGCTGGGCAGCCTTCTCCACCTGCGCGTCCGCGGCGGCGAAGGGCATTTCCGCCGTCTGCGGCCAGATGAAAAGGTTCAAATCCGCCTGCGTCGCCAGGGTAGGAATAGTGATCTCATGCGTGCGCCAGCGCGACCAACTCTCGTGGGAGTTATATTGCCCAGCCTGCATACCAGTAAACCCCGACATCAGTCCCGTATTTGCCTTCAAGTTAGTGTAATAGGGTGTGAAGCCGGCGGCGTTACCGCTGATCGGGTTCCAGTAATACGGCACGACTTCGAAGCTGGAGTTGGGGATCACTTGAGCATTAGGCGCTGCAGCGTCTGCGCTGGGTGAAAAACCGGTGAAGTTGGCGTTGTTTTGATTGGCATTCACCTGAACGTAAGTAGGATAAAAATAGTATCCCGCCTTCTCTGGGGTAACTGTATCGCCCTCACGCACCGTCATGGTGAAGCGCCCATAAGCATCTGTAACCGCGGTGCGGCCCATCGAATCTCGCAACGTCACGCCTGCCAAAACCGTTTCGGGGGCGGCTATGGCGTTGCCCAATGCAGTATTACTGGCAGTGATGCGCCCAGAGATGGTATAAGATTGCTGTCGCATCATCACCGGCAGATAAACGCGCTGATCCGCGTCGGCAGGGATTTGCGGCTGTGGCGGTTCATCCTCCGCCAGCGCAACAGAGAGCGGCGCCAGCAAGAGCATCAAAAGCAAGGATAGGTAAATCATCTTTTTCATGGTTTTTCTCCCTACGAAGGCAGATCTTTTAGAAACGGCAAACCCATTTTGAGACTGCAAATGCCCTAAGACTTTTGCAGTCTATCGATTCACTTCGATGACGATTTTAGGATGAAAAGGAAAAAACAGGAATAAAGTCTGAGTTAATAATGTCCCAGATTGCAAGGACCTCGCAGATTCCTCAAGTCCGCGAGGTCCTGGTATTTTAGAAGCCCATCTTTCAAGTATTTAGATAGGCTTTCCAGCATGGGCGCCAGGTGGCGCGCCTCCGATTTAGGGGCGCCATGAGCCGTTGAAAATTGCAAGACACCTTATCCCTGGATCAACATTACATTTTAACGCCATAGCTTTGCATAGATCTCACCCGCGCCGCTTGTATTGTCCCACCAAGCTACATAGGGAGTACCACCAGGTGCTATGGCGATCATTGGGAGATAAGAGCTGCCGGTATTGTTACTGATACCGCCCCCGCTGGCTGAACCGCTCCCAACTTCAACCCAGCTGCTGCCATCCCATTTCAACACATATACTTCTGTGTCGCCGCTATGACCAGCGTACCAGGCGATATAAGGCCTTCCGTCTGGAGCGATCGCTATTGAGGGGAATCCCATCAATGGATTTGATTCGGTCCAGTAAATGATAGGCCCTGCAACCGTATTGACCCAACTGCTGCCATTCCAATACTTTACATAGATCTTATAAGTCAAGGTCATTGGATTGTAATCCACCCAGCTTACATAAGGAACGCCGCTGGCGGATAGTGCATTTGAGGTGTAAAAAGTAGTGTCGCTGGTGTTGCTAACGCCGCCTCCGCTTGCAGATCCAGTGCCAAGCTCGCCCCACGTAGAACCTGACAACTGCCGAACATAAACCTCCAAGTTACCACTGCTATCGTCTAGCCAACTGACAAAAGGCTGACTGACCGCGGCGATGTTGATCCAGGGACCTACAGAGCTGCCGTTATTATTGCTGATACCGCCGCTGCTGGCAGAGCCCATCCATTCAACCCAGGTAAAGTTCACCCATATTTTGACATAGACCTCCCAATCGCCGGATGTGTCATCTGCCCAAGCCACATAGACATAGCCATCCGAAGAAACTGCCAGGGATGGGCTTTCTGAATTGCCGCTATTGTTGCTGATGCCGCCCCCAGTAGCCGAACCGTCGCCTACTTCTGACCACACAGAACCATTCCAATAACGGACATAGATCTCGCTATCACCGCTTCGGTCATCACACCAGGCTATATAAGGAGTACCGGCAGAAGAGACAGCGAGAGAGATCTTATTTATATAAGTGGCGCTACAAATATTAACATCGCTGATGGGACCTGAACCAACTTGAACCCAATTAGTCCCATTCCAACGCTTGGCATATAGGTAGTACATGTCATTGCTTCCATCAAGCCAGGCGACATATGGCGTTCCATCTGGCGCAACAGAGATCACAGGCGCGCTGGCTGCTTTTCCGGTCTGACTGATCCCACCATCGCTGGCTGAACCGACGCCAACTTCCTGCCAGCTTGGCGCAGAAGTGGCAAAGCTCCATACAGGCCCATGAGTGGTCAGACCATGTTCGTCTTCGGCGACGACCTCCCAATAATACTGAGTAGAAGGGCTTAGTAGTCCTGGATCGTATGTGTTTGCTACTTGATTATTGGAGACCAAAACATCCGGGGTGCTGTCGTTGGCTTCAAAATAGACATCATAAATCACCGCATCTCCGTCTGGATCACCTCCGCTCCAACTCAAGTTCACATTTAACGCTTGGTTGGTTGAGCCATTCGGCGGTGAAATAACCTGAGGAATATTGGGTGGCAAATTAGCTGGAGTTTGAGTGGAAAAATACCATAGAGGTCCAGCGGTTGTCATCCCCAAACTATCCCGCGCAATAACCCTCCAAAAATAATTGGATGAGCCGATCAGAGCACTAACATTACAGGTGGTAGTGGAAACATGTGAACAGATGAGTACATCCGGCGATAAATCATCCTTCTCCATATAAACATCATAGCTCACGCTTCTGCCATCAGGGCTACCCCCGATCCAGGAAAGTTGAAGCGAGGAGCCTTGATTCTGCGCATCTTGCGGTGGAAATGGGTTGGATGGAACACGAGGCGGATTGTTGGTTGGAGGAGTTTGGCCAGTTTGATTCTTCATCATCACTGGCAAATAAACCATGTCTGGTAGAAGAGTCTCTGTACCTATCGGCGGAACTGTCTGATCTATTGTTCCGTTCCCATCCCGATCCACCTGTAAGTTAAAGTTTATAACATTTTGGCCTAGATTTATTGTGGTTATTGAACTATTCGAGGCAACAAGATCATCGTAGCTTAGCATGACTCCGCTTCGATCAGAGCGAGGATTGATGATTGTCAAATAATATGGCAAATCGCCCTGACCGAGGATCCTCAGACTATATGCAGAATAGGCATTTTTAATGATCGCTATTTGATATTTCCCATCTACGCGAAACAGATACGAGTATGGGATGCTATGTTCCATTTGACCGTTGTTCAGCCCTAAGTGCTGACTGCCAGAGTAGATGTGCAGCTCGGGCGCGCTTTGCGTCGCGAGATTGAACGATTGCGCAGTTGTTGAGCCGCTCGGAGGAGCAATCTCCAGCATGACGATCAACGGCGCCGAAGGAGGAAATGCAAGCATTATTAGGCGAAATAAATCTCGGCTGTATTCTTTCTGTGCCTCTGGTCCTAAATGCTCTCCAATCCAATCGTATAATTTTGCCTCGACACACAAAGTAAAAGCTTCAACCAAGTCGTAGACTTCGCTGTGACCCACAAATACCTCACTAAGCAAATCAACCAGGTTAATAATCGCCAGGATGCCTGCTCGATAGTGATTCCCGGCCCGAATTTCTTGACCTGCCTCACAAACGGCATTTAAAGTCCCGCTCATATCCGATAAAATGCCAAAAACTGGAACGACATTTACAAATTCATTGATGCAGGCATCGCCTGTTGGCCAGCAATCAATGCGCGTCATGACCAGATCGCGAGTAGTTATCGAGTTAGAGAAAATTGCAGGGAACTGTTGCTGCGTGTAATAGCCAGCCTTCGAATACGTCACGGTGCGAACACCAGGCGGTAGAGACAACTCGTACCTTCCCCCTCCGCCGGTTACTATGGATGGTCCTTGACTATCAGAAACTAACACGTTATCTGAATATCTTACGCCAACCGGATGTAGCTCATATATTACGCCTCGCAGTTGCCCATTCCCCGGCGGTGGTGGATCTCCTAAATAACGCAATAATGCAGCATCGTTATTAGAGACTGCGTTAAAGGCAAATCCGGCTAAGACGATCTTTCCATCATTTTGTATTTCACTGGAGTAAGTTTCGATATTTGGCCCATAATCTGTAATTTTTACATTGCCTCCATTAAACGTAGGATCGGGCGTTCCATTTGCCAGAAGTCGTGTGATAAAAACGTCATTATTATTGGAAGATGCCTCAGTAGCACCTGAAATAACGAGCTTCCCATTCTGTTGGACTTTGACAGAATAGGCCACATCATCTTCCGAGGATATAGAAGAGACATAGGTTCCGTCGCCAGCAAAGCTAGAATCTAAGGCTCCAGCAACGGTCAGACGCATCACAAACCAATCAGCCGATGCACGCCCAGAAATGACCAATTTATTATCCGCCTGCAGGGCAATGGAGCTACCAACATCCACGCCGCTACTCAAGTTGGAAAGAAAAACGCCGTTCGTACCAAAAGATGTGTCAAGGCTACCATTCGTGTTATAACGAGCTACAGCAACATCATATCCACTATAGGTCTCCACATCTCCAACTAAAACTGGTTTTCCATCTGGTTGGATGACTAAATCATAAGAAGGGCTATGCGAACCTGGGCTGATAATCGTAATCACCTTGCCATCTGTGTCGAAGCTGATATCAGGTGTGCCATTCGTGTTATACCGAACGAGAGCGAACGCGTGGCGGCTACCAACCGTGGCTATGCCGCCAACCAGGATCTTGCCGTCGCTTTGAACAGCGATCGAGTTACCAACGTCCATATCATTGGCGAGATCTGTAGTAGCCACACCATTGATTCCAAACGTTAAGTCCAGGCTACCGTTAGTCAAATAACGAAGTGCAATGATATTGCGGCCAGAGTAAGTCGGACCTGAATATCCTGCCACAACAATTTTATGATCCGATTGAATTGCAACCGCCGCGGCAAATTCATCTGCGCTACTCAAATGGGTCACAACCACACCGTTTGTGCCGAATGAATTGTCCAAAAACCCATCCGGCATAAGCCTGGCAACCAATATATCTCGATCTCCGTCTGAAGATTGGGTCGTGCCTACGACAACAAATTTTCCATCGAACGGTTGAATCGTCATTCCATAAATATAATCTGGCCGAGCGACCGAATTAACATCAAAAGTGACAATTCCGGCGGCGCCAAAATCCAGGTCAAGATCTCCTGGAGCATCAGGTGACAACATGATTGAATTGTTTTCAGTAATTAGGGGGAAAAGAAAGCTGGATGATAAAATAACGAGAGATAAAACTCTTTGAAATAACTTCCAAAACCCAGCGTCCATAATTTTCTACCTCCCTTTCGAGTTCCACTCGCCTCGATAAGTTTTCAATGGGGAAAATAGTTGATTTTTCGATTGAGTGTCTTGATGACGCCAACCTTCGACGCCGGTAAATTAATTATTTTCTAATCTTCCAACTTTGTCAAGTGCCTTAATACAAGTTGCTCCAGGATAAATGATCACCTTTATCAAATTTTCGGATTATATTGACACTTAATAGCATAATTAGTATAATAAAACCTCTCTCATACTATTTTAATTTTTTTACGCGGCGTGGGGACAACGCGGAATCAGGGCGGTGTGATGAAGATACGAGGGGCGGCAAGAAAATCATCGAGCGCGCGCAGATCCGCTTCTCCGGAGGATGTGAAAATGGAAACACAACCTATCAAGCGGGCTAAGGGGCGGCAGCTAAGCCAGGTGGAGATGGTGCGCTATCCGATCGAACAAATCTTTGGCCTGATCGGCAAGCGGCAATTCAGCAGGCGTCGAGCGCACGAGATCGTGCTTTCAATTCATACACCGGACCCGATCGTTGAAGATCTTCTGCGCTTTTTACCCAAAATTGCTGCACTATACCACAATAAAAAAAGCTGGCAGGCGTTCCAGCTACTCCGCAGCGCCGTTCGCCAGGCAACCCTGGCCGACAACTTCGCCCTGGCAGTCGCGGGCGGCCCGGCTGCTGCGGCGGGCATTGGAAAGATCATTATCTTCATCCTGGATCTAATCGCTAAGCTTATCACAATTATATTGGGTGTCCGAGAACTGGTTCAGGCTGTCTCCGCTTCGCCGGATACAGAACGGTGGGAGCAATTCCAAGGCTCTTCCACCTTCGATACGCGCAACGTCGAAATTATCGCCGTAGTCTGCAACTCAACGATTAAAGATGTCGAAGATGGGATAACTATTATTATTCGCAAGATTAACCGTGGCTGTAAGCTTACCATCCTGGGCAATGACGGTACAATCTACATCGGTGACAATCAAGGGGAGGTGGAGATTAAAGACAACGACGATACAATCGTCGTAGATCAAAATAATGGCCAGGTCATAGTTGACGGGAATGATGACACGGTCGCAGTTAACTCCAACAACGCTGGAGGCACGGTCACAGTGAATGGCAATAGCGACGCGGTCGGTGTGAACACCAACAGCGGGACCGTAGATATTAATGGCAACGACGATGCTGTAACAGTCGGTTCAAATAACGGCACTGTTACAGTGGATAACAATAACGATACCGTCAACGTAGGAGATAACAACGGGACGATCAACGTCAACGGAAATGCAGGCGGTAATCTCGATGACGCGGATGTGAATGTTGCAGACAATCAACAGGGCATCATCAACGCAAATAATAATGATGGAAACATCAATGTATCTTTCAGCAACGGCTCACCGCAGGGTACAATCAACAAGGGAGGAAAGCCGGGAGACATCCAGCGCCTCAACTAAGTGGTGAAACAGCATCTTTCTGCAATCCAAAGCGCCGGTTTGCAACCGCTTATCCGTCTGCGCCACGCTTCATAACGCTCTGTAAATATAGGGGTAGAGAGCTCTCCAGCCCTTAATGAAAGTCCAATCTAAACCCCAATACCCACCGGTTATAATCACAATAATTGGATATAAAATGTCCGATTAAAACAAACGGATCATCGGCTTTAGCGATAAGATGTTTTATTAGTGGTAAACCCGAACAGGAGGTAGCGATGAACTATTTTCAGCAATACCTGGTTGAAGAGTTCGCCGAAGATTATCAGGAAGGTCATCTGACGCGCCGCGATGCGCTGAAATTAATCGGTGCGGTTACCGGCAGCCTGGCACTTGCCAGCAGCATTCTGGCCGCCTGTGCACCGCCTCCCGAAATAGACATCGGCGCGACGACCGCCACAGCGGTGAGCATTACAGCGCCTAGCGAGGCCCCACCCACCGATATGGAGACCGCCGAAGCGACAGATGCGCCAACCGAGTCTCCGATGGCTGAAGCTTCTCCCACAGCAGAAAGCGTTAACGTCAGCCCCGACGACCCGGCGATTCAGGCTGAGGAAGTTCAATTCCCCACTCAGGATGCGATGATCCACGCATACATGGCGCGCCCAGGCAGCGAAGGGCTCTATCCAATAGTGCTGGTGTGTCATGAAAACCGCGGGCTGACCGAACACATCCGCGATGTCACCAGACGTTTGGGAAAAGCCGGCTATGTCGCCCTGGCGGTAGACTTGCTCTCCCGGCAAGGCGGGACGACGACTGTGGGTAACGAAAATGTGCCCGGGGTGTTGGGCAACACACCTCCCGAACAATTCGTTCAGGATTTTCGCAGCGGCTGGGAATATCTCAAAAACCAGCCTTACGCCGACGCCAACCGTCTGGGTATGGTGGGTTTTTGCTTTGGCGGCGGCGTCACTTGGCTGGTAGCAACGAAGATACAGGAACTTAAAGCGGCAGTTCCGTTTTATGGACCACACCCGCCGCTGGAAGATGTACCAAACATCCAAGCTGCGGTGCGAGCGATTTATGCCGGCAACGACCAACGCATCAACCAGGGCATCTCGGCTATCGAGGAAGCAATGTTGCAAAACAACAAGATCTTCGAAAAGATTATCTACCCCAATGTTGAACACGCCTTTCATAACGACACCGGGCCGCGCTACAATGCTGAAGCAGCCCACGATGCATGGGCAAAGGCGCTAGAATGGTTTGCCCAATACCTCTCTTGAACTGAGATCTCCAGCTATATAAATCCTGCCGTCAAGTATGAAACGTCGCTATGGCGAAATGTTTTGCAAGCATAAATATTCCGCCAATTTTGTTTATTTATCCAACAAAATTATGCTTAATATACGATTAAATCGCTTGACAACACCAAAATCTGCGCTAGAATCATAATAGTTGGTTGATCCAACAAACGAACGAGGCCGTATGAGCAATTACCGCGCCGCGGATCAGTCATTTGTACGTGGAACCAACATTGCCTCCATTCTGCGCTACATCCACGAACAGGCGCCCATCTCGCGCGCCAGACTGGCTGCTCTAACCGGACTGAATAAGTCCACTGTATCCAGTTTGGTGGAAGAACTGCTGGAACGCGGGCTGATCCACGAAACGGGTCGCGACTCGCCCGGCCAAGGCCGCCCCGCCACGCTGCTAGAGATCAACCCCGCAGCCGGCTGTATCCTGGGTATTGAGCTAGGCGTGGATTATGTGCGCGCCGCGCTGGTTGACTTGAGCGGCCAAATCCTATGGCGTCAATCCACAGATAGTGATCCTTCTCACCCTCAGGAACAGATCATCCGTCAGGCGTTGGAATTGGTGGATGCGGGGAAAGTTACTTCGAATGAACGCTCATTGCCCCTCTTGGGTTTGGGGGCAGCGCTGCCGGGCATGGTGGATGTACAGTCCGGAATGCTCGCTTTTTCGCCTAACCTACAATGGCGCGATACACCGCTAGCACGCATTTTCCATGAGCACACGGGGGTGCCGGTGTTCGTTGATAACGACGCCAACGCTGGGGCAATGGGCGAACATGTCTTTGGTCTGGCACGTCAAACTCGCAACTTCATTTTCGTTGTCGCTGGCGTAGGTATTGGCGGCGGGCTATTCCTGAACGGCGAACTGTATCGTGGAGCAGGAGGTTACGCTGGCGAGATTGGTCACACTCATGTCTCGTCCGATTCTTCGCGCCTTTGTCGCTGCGGTAGCCGCGGCTGCTGGGAAAATTCCGGCAATCAATACGCTTTAATCGAGCGAGTGCGCGCTCGATTGGATGTTGGCCGCCGCAGCCTGATCCCACGGCTCTGTGCCGAACAAAATCTTCCCCTTGGCTTGAACGTTATTGCCCAAGCTGCCGCGCAAGGCGATCAAGAGGCGCTTTCCGCTCTGCATGATACAGGCGAAGCCATTGGTCAGGGAATAGCCAATCTGATCAATATCTTCAACCCCGAACTGATTGTCCTGGGCGGCGCGATGATCATTGTTGGAGAATATCTGCTACCAGCCATCTTGGAGACAGTAAAAGAAAAGAGTCTGCCGGATATTTGCCGGCAGACGCAAATTCAACTCTCTGGCTTTGGCGTTGAAGCGGTTGTCATTGGCGCTGCCGCGTTGGTGGTGGAAGCGATCTTGTCGAATCCGACCGCTATCGCAGCCGCGAAAGATGCCAGATTTGACATCAACCGCCGAGCGCGCATCAAATAGTTTGGAACGAAAACAAGGTTGAACTTCTTTTCATAGTAGAAAAGAGGAGGAATACCATTTGAGAGGAGGTGGTGCGATCAGGATTATAAGTTTTCGTCGCTCGCAAAACGAGTGTAAGATTTTCAATGTATAACGAACGAGTAAACGGAGGAGTAAGTTTATGGAACGGAAACGCTTTTTCACAACCTTGTGGGTGCTGGTCACGCTGGTTTCGCTATTGCTAACAGCCTGCCAACCGGCGGCCACGCCCACGCAACCGCCTGCGCCTGCGG
>DYGV01000098.1:8721-14721 GCA_020724505.1 Anaerolinea thermophila | reverse complement strand
ATGAGCAACGCCCAGTGGCACGAGGACCAGGCAATCGGCGAACGCTCGCTGCGCATCCAGGCTAAAAACGTCGCTGCAAACACCCTGGATCCAGATCTATGTCGCGGTATCCGAGCTTCCATATTATTAGCCGGACCAATGGTTGCCCGAACAGGCAGGCTGCACCTCCCGCCACCGGGAGGGGATGTGATCGGTCGCCGGCGGGTAGATACACATATCCTTGCACTAGAGGCCCTCGGGACACAAGTGAATTACGATCGGGCGAAGCACGTTTTCGAGTTTCGCGCCAATAAACTGAAAGGGGCAAACATTCTCTTAGACCAAGCCAGTGTCACAGCCACCGAAAACGCCATCATGGGAGCAGCAACGGCGCCGGGCGTCACGATCTTGCGCAATGCAGCGTCCGAACCACACATTCAAGAGCTCTGCCATTTCCTGAATTCGCTGGGAGCAAAAATTGAAAACATTGGATCCAATACCTTGCACATCGAGGGGGTACCTCGATTGAAAGGTGGAGAATTCACCGTCGGGCCAGATTATCTGGAGGTGGTCAGCTATATTGGCGCGGCAGTGGTCACCCATGGCAGCATCCGCATTCGCAACGCCGGAGCGCAATATTTGGATATGATCGCCATTGTCTTCCAACGGCTGGGTGTGCAATGGGAAGTTGACGGCGATGATATTGTCGTACCCGCACAGCAACGTCTGGAAATCGAGCCGGATTTAGGGGACGCCATTCCAGAGATCAGCGTAATGCCCTGGCCGGCGTTTCCCACTGACCTGATGAGCATCGCCATCGTAGTCGCCACCCAATCAAAGGGAAGCGTATTATTCCATGATTGGATGTATCCCAGTCGAATGTTCTTCATTGACAAACTGGTTGGTATGGGAGCGCATATCGTTTTATGCGACCCACATCGTTGCATCGTCCAGGGCCCCACACAATTGTTCGGCGAAAAAATGGAAAGCCCAGATATTCGCGCCGGCATGGCGCTGGTATTGGCTGCGCTGGCGGCAAATGGCGTTTCGCAAATTCGTAATGTAGGACAAATTGACCGCGGTTATGAATGCGTGGATGTAAAACTACGTTCCCTCGGCGCTCAGATTGAACGGATCCACGAGTGACGGCGCGCCAGGCGACATTCTTCTGCTCCTGGGCCGTCTTCCATACAGCAGGTAATACAAACAGCCGGGCGACATTGCTACGCCCGGCTTATTATTTGGCAAATGCAACGGAAAGACGTCAGTTAGCTTGAGAGATGACTTCCAGAAATTGAGCAACAACATCGCGCAAGACGGGTTCCGGCAGCGCACCAACTTGACGATGCACCACCTTACCGCCGGCGACGAACAGCATCGTTGGAATGCCCTGAACGCCATACTTCATCGCCCATTCGGGATTTTCATCGGTATTTACTTTGGCAACCAGCAATTTGCCGGAATATTCTTTAGCCAATTTATCCAACGTTGGAGCAACCATCCGACAGGGACCACACCAAGGTGCCCAAAAATCCACAATTACTGGGATATTCGATTGTAAAACGGTCTTCTCAAAAGCTGCGTCCGTCACATGCACAGGCTCGGCAATCATACAACCTCCACTTAACAAGTTTTATTTTTGAACAGTCACTATGTTTAGATGCACAAATTGCTGAAAGGGTTACATTTGGGGCAAAGAATCTTCTTGAGGATTTATTTCATATTCGGAACGTATGGACGCTGCCGCTCCCAGCATCGCGCTGGCAGAGCAATATTTCTCCTTTGACAAACGAATAGCCTGTTCCACCGCTTCTGTCTCCAACGCCTCGCCCCATAAGCGATACAACACCTCGATTTCTGTGTATATTTTGGGATGAGTTTCGCGGCGAAGGCCACGCACACGAATTTCAAAGCGCTGTAGCTTTTGGCGTTTCTTTTCCAAAATTGATACTACATCGGAACCCGTACAACCTGCCAGCCCTAACAACAGAAATTCCATTGGACTGACGCCCGGTGCGCCATTCAGACTCCCTATCTGGACACAGCCCCCAGTCTGATTGCGCCCGAAAAACGCTGATTCTCCCTGCCATTCTGCGACAACCTCCCTAATATTTCCAACCATTCATTGCTCCTATCAGTGAATGTGATCTAATGATCCTCTATGACCAAACCGCGATCCTAGACGTTTCTAAGTATAGCATGGTCGCGAAAAATTGTCAGGTATAATCCATTTTATGCCATTTTCGTCGGTGCAATATTCTGTAGTTACCCCGGTCTATGAGGGACCGTTGGATTTATTGTTGCAATTGATCGAACGCGCCGAACTCGACATCACCCGTCTGGCGTTGGCGCAAGTCACAGATCAGTACCTGGAACACTTGCGCCATCTCCCCGAAACAGCAGCAGACGAGGTTTCAGCCTTCTTGGTAATTGCCGCCAAGCTGGTGCAAATTAAATCTGAAGCGTTATTGCCCCGTCCACCGCAACGCGAAGCGGGTGAAGAAGATCCAGGCGACGCCCTGGCGCGTCAATTAATCGTCTATAAGCGTTTCAAAGAGGTGGCGTTGCTGCTCGCTCAACGCGAAGCGGATCATTTGCGCGCTTACCCTCGATTGGCGCCAACGCCAAAAATAGAGGCGGCGCTTGATTTGGAAGGAGTGACCATCGAGGATCTTTACGAAATCGCTGCTTATCTCCTCGGACGTGATTTAACTTCATTGACGTTAGCCGAAGCTGCACCAGTTGTGAGAGTCACCATCCGAGAAAAGATTCAGCAGATCGCGGCGTATTTACGTCAGCATTCCCGTGGGACGTTTGATGACTTATTGACCGATCGCTCATATCGGTTAGATATAGTGGTTACATTCCTGGCTTTGCTGGAGCTGGTTAAGCAACGAATGATTAAAGCTCAGCAGGAGAATTTATTCGGACAAATTATTTTTGAACCTGCGGAGGCCTGGGGCGAAGAGATTACTTTCGATCTTGAATTTAGTGAATAATTTTTATTGGTGGTTTCGATGAGCAACCGACTGGCAAATGAAAATTCCCCATATTTATTGCAACACGCCGAAAATCCAGTGGATTGGTATCCATGGGGTGAAGAAGCCCTGGAGAAGGCGCGCCGTGAAGATAAACCTATTTTCCTCAGCATCGGCTACGCTGCCTGTCATTGGTGTCATGTCATGGCGCATGAATCATTTGAAGATGAGGACACAGCGGCGATCCTCAACGAATATTTCGTCAGCATCAAGGTGGATCGTGAAGAGCGTCCAGATTTGGATAACATTTACATGAACGCTGTAACAGCGATGACCGGGCAAGGTGGATGGCCGATGAGCGTTTTCCTCACACCCGAAGGCAAACCATTTTTTGGCGGCACGTATTTTCCTCCTGTACGACGATATAACATGCCTGCCTTCCGCGAGATTTTACTGACCATTGCGCGCTTATGGCGTGAGGAGCGACAGCAACTGACTCAATCCGCCCAAGAAATCGCTTATCGTCTGGAGGAAATGCAGATTTCTGTTCAAGAGGAGCAGCTGCCTAATCCAGCGTTTTTAGATCAAGCGGCATTTCGTTTGGCGCAGTCTTATGACTGGCAATACGGTGGCTGGGGCAAGGCGCCTAAATTCCCCCAACCCATGGCGATTGAGTTTCTACTGGGTCGCGCAGCGCGAGGCGATCGTTTAGCAATGGATATCTCCCTGCACGCTTTAGACGCTATGTCGAAGGGCGGTATGTATGACGTGATCGGCGGCGGTTTTGCCCGCTATTCCACCGACAATGAATGGCTGATCCCGCATTTTGAGAAGATGCTCTATGACAACGCGCAACTAGCGCGAGTTTACCTACATGCCTATCTGTTGAGCGGCCGACAGCAGTACCAACGAATCTGCTGCGAAACATTAGACTTCATGATCCGAGAATTGGCGCTGCAACAAGGCGCGAACAGCGGTGGGTTCTATAGCAGTCTGGATGCAGATTCTGAAGGAGAAGAAGGCAAATTCTACCTCTGGGAGATGGAGGAAATTCGTTCGATATTGAATACATTCCAACCCGACTTCCCGGCTCTGAAAAACCGCTCAGTGGATTGGGTAGAATTCTTTATTCAGGCGTATGGCATCCAGCCAAAGGGCAATTTCGATGGAAAAACCATTCTACAGCGAAAATTGGACAACGCTGCTCTGGCGCAAAACTACGGCCTGGAAACAGATGAAATCCCCGAGTTGATGAGGCAAATGCACGAACGACTATACGAAGCCCGCGCCAAACGCCTTTGGCCTGGTCTGGATGACAAAGTGTTAACTGCCTGGAACGCCCTGGCCTTGATTGCCTTCGCCGAGGCAGGGCGTTATCTACAGCGACAGGATTACACCCAAATTGCCCGCGCTACGGCAGATTTCTTGCTCACCAAGCTACAGATCAACGGGAAGTTGATGCGCTCATGGCGCAATGGTAACGCCAGACACAACGCATACCTGGAAGATATAGCCGGATTGGCCTTGGGATTAATCTCCTTGTATCAATCTGACCCAGACGTGCGTTGGTTTGAAGCCGCGTCGCAGCTTGTGGAAGAAATGATCGAACATTATTCCGACCCAGCAGGCGGCTTCTTTGACACACGCGACGATCATGAAGCCTTGTTGGTACGTCCAAAAGATATACAGGATAATGCCACGCCTTCTGGCAACGCGCAGGCAGCTCTAGCATTGCTTCAACTTTCGATCTACGCCAGCCGCAGCAACTGGCGGAACCGTGCAGAAGCCATGTTAGGCTCGATCCAAGAGATCGCAGCGCGTTATCCCACAGCGTTCGCAAAATGGCTGTGCGGACTCGATTTTGCATTGCAGCCTATCCAGGAAGTTGTCATCCTGGGTGATTTGACCCGGGAAGATGCTCAAGCGCTTATCGCTGTAGTTTGGGAAAAATACCGCCCATTTTGTCTAGCGGCTATATCTTCTTATCCACCAGCCGAAAAAGCGCCGGTTTTGCTCCAACAACGTGATTTGCTGGATGGAAAAGCAACCGCCTATGTGTGCCGTAATTTTGTATGCCGCCAACCTGTATCCACAACGGCTGATTTGCGCAAAATGCTTGATAGCAACGACTGACATCGTATGCAATAAAAGGTTGCCGGACAAGCGGTTCTAAAGCAGGTATAATTTAATTTGTTTGGGTCGCACGATCAAGGAATAAATTCCTAAAGGCAACCTGCGATGGTATATATAGACGAGATCCGGTCTAAACCAGACCATGAAGAGCTGAATGCGTATGTCTGGTGAGTCGTTTTTGCGCTCTGCCACCCGTCTTGCAATCGGTGGATTATTCATTGGTTACGACGCCGTCACACGTCGCATCTCGGAATGGGAGCAAAAGGCTTACACCTCGGCAATCGGTTCTTTCCCCACTGGTAAGGCGATAGCCCGATCCCATGTTACCAAGATTGAGGCAACAGATGAATCGCGCCTGCAACACATGTTGGTCGGGTGTATCTTCAAAGCAGAGGAACAAATTGAGGCCTATCTGAACACCGCAGAACGCGCCACCCGTCTGGTTGGTAAATTTGCCAATTTCACCGTGGGGCAGCTTTATCGCAGCCATTGGTTGAGCCCCTTGCGACGCAATGTAGATCGTCTTACCGAGCGAGGTCAAAAGGTTGTGGACGAATGGGCGCGATTGGGTCAGATAGAAAGCCATCGTAGCCGTGAGCTTATTAAAGCAGCCCTGGAAGAACAGATAGACAGCACGATTGATCATCTAACATCGAATGAAAAAGTTCAAGAGTTGGTGCAATCGCAGAGTGCGGGTCTCGTGGATGAGTTGATTGAGGAAACACGCGAACGAACGGTAAGCGCCGATGATTTTCTGGAAGCCATCGTCCGTTCTCTGTTTCGCCGCCCGCCACGCTGGGAACTACCAGAGCCACCTCATGAAATTATTGCTCAGGCGGAATTGCAACGCCGTCAGCTCTATGGTCGAAGTTTGAATAAATGACCGCTTCAACGATTCATTTGCTCAACG
>DYGV01000098.1:0-8711 GCA_020724505.1 Anaerolinea thermophila | reverse complement strand
AACGACCGCAGATCCAAGCTAGGACACTATGCGGGCTTTGCTAGCCGCCTGCTCGCGTTTGTATTTGATATTGTGATCATCAGCGTTGCCATCGTATTCACAAGTTGGTTTTTAACCGCATCATTGACTATACTACAAGGTGGAGTGATATTGCACTCGCTGGCAAAGCTGTTCCCCTTGATACAGAAAGCCGACTTCGTCCTGACCCATCCGGTCACACAAGGGGCAGCCACAGCAATCTTTGTTGTGGTGTACTTTATATTTTTCTGGACAACCGTAGGACAAACGCCTGGCAAGTATATTTTGGGTTTACGGGTAGTTTCGCAGGATGGAAAACGGTTGAAATTATTCCAGGCAGTGCTGCGTTATTTGGGTTATTATTTATCAGGATTGCCTGTTGGGTTAGGGTTCTTTTGGATTTTAATTGACGATCAACGCCGAGGCTGGCATGACCGCTTGGCAGGCACCTGTGTCATCTACGTCTGGGATGCCAGACCCGATGAACGTTTTCTGGCCAATTTTATGTCAAAGGCGTCTCATCAGCGCAATGTATTGGCAGGCCTGCTTCGTCGGCGAAAGTCATCGCAAGATTCAGATCTTTCATAAAACTGAGGACTATCAAAGATTATGCGAGAAATAGCCATTTTAGGGATTGGGCAAACCCCAGTCAGTGAAAATTTTGAACAATCATTGCGTGAAATCGCGGGAGAGGCGGTATTCAAAGCACTGGAAGATGCGGGCCGCCAGACAGCGGATGGGATCTTCGTCGGTAACATGCTTTCCGGCATACTGAACAAACAGGAAAACCTGGGCGCATTGATCGCCGACTGGGTTGGGCTACGCGGCGCAGAAGCATTCAAGGTCGAAGCGGCGTGTGGTTCAGGCGCAGCCGCGTTACGTACGGCAATTATGGCAGTCGCCAGCGGCGAACTGGAAACAGCGATTGCGGTTGGCGTGGAAAAAATGACAGAGACAAAAGGCGTTGAAACAACGGAAGCGCTAGCCACCGCAGCCGACGCCGATTATGAAGTTATCCACGGATTATCCTTTGTGGCGATCAATGCTTTGGTTATGCAGCGCTATCTGCATGAATATGGATGGAAGCATACCGACTTCGCCGCCTTTTCGATCAACTCGCACGCAAACGCGATACACAACCCATACGCCCGGCTGCGCGAGCCCATTACAGAAATAGACTATCAACGGGCGCGCATGATCGCCGAGCCGATCAACCTGCTAGATGCATCGCCAATTGGCGATGGCGCTGCAGCCTTATATATTGTACCTTTGGATAGTGTGCGGCGCGCCTCGAACGGCAATCATCGCAACAACGGCCGGCCGTTGATAAAGATCGCTGCTTCTGCAGCGGCTACCGATACCCTGGCAATCCACAGCCGGCGAGATCCACTTTGGCTTTCGGCGGCTGAAAAGTCTGCCCGCATGGCTTATCAGCAGGCAGGCATCGAACCCAAAGATATTGACCTGTTTGAACTTCATGACGCCTTTTCGATTATGGCTGCTTTGTCGCTGGAAGCCTGCGGCTTTGCCGCGCGTGGTCAAGGCCCGAGGTTAGCGCAGGAAGGGGAAATTTGCATCCACGGCAGGATCCCCATTGCCACTCGCGGTGGACTGAAAGCGCGCGGTCATCCGGTTGGAGCGACAGGAATTTACCAAATCGTAGAAGTTGTTCAGCAACTGCGTGGCGAGGCAGGCGCCACTCAGGTGCCTGATGCCCAAATTGGGATGGCGCAAAACATTGGCGGTAGCGGCGCCACTATTATCACCCATATCCTGCGGATTGCCTGATCTACTCTCCTCTTCGATTGCGCTATTTCAAGTTCATCCGGTTCAGGGAAAAACATGAGGCTCAATTTCATCACGTTGATACTGCTGTTTGCCTGGTGTTGGATTCCTAACGAGCATGCATCTGCGCGCCCTAACGTGCTATACCAATGGAATGCTACGCAGATCGCTGAGGGCTTGCTAGAAGACGCCGCTATCGCTATTCAGGCGCCAGACACCCAAGCAACGACGCCAACCCCCACCCCGCCTGGGGAAGAAATCCCGCAACCAACCGATGTGCGATTGATGCGAGGGATGATTCTGCTGGCTGCAATCTCGGCAGCCGTTATTCTAATTGGCGTTTGGATCAACCGTCAGAGAGCGAACTTGCGGTAAAATACCAGTTGATAAAAATTAAGAAGGGATTTACGATGAGCCTGCGCCTGTACGACACTTACACACGCAGTTTACGCGAATTTCAGCCGCTTCGGGAAGACTACGTGGGACTTTATACCTGTGGACCCACGGTGTATAACTATGCCCATATCGGGAATTTACGTACTTATATCTTTGAAGATATTCTTCGACGGACATTGGAGTTCAATGGCTATTCGGTCAAGCATGTGATGAACATCACCGATGTCGGGCATCTGGTCTCAGATGCAGATACCGGCGAAGACAAGATGGAAAAAGGCTCACGGCGTACAGGGAAAAGTGCCTGGGAGATCGCTGAGTTTTACTCTCAGGCGTTTCGTGAAGATTTGAAACGATTGAACATCTTGGAGCCCCACATCTGGTGCCGTGCCACCGATCACATTGCCGAACAAATCGCGTTGATTCAATGCATTGAAGCGAAAGGATATACCTACCGCTTATCAGACGGCATTTACTTTGATACCTCCAAACTTCCTGACTATGGTTATCTGGCGCGGCTTGATGTGGAAGGGCTGCAGGCCGGGGCGCGCATTGATATTGGCGAAAAGCGTCACCCTACCGACTTTGCGTTGTGGAAATTCAGCCCCAGCGGTCAAAAGCGTCAGATGGAATGGGATAGCCCGTGGGGAGTGGGTTTTCCAGGCTGGCACATCGAATGTTCCGCCATGTCTGCCAAGTATTTAGGCGTATTCTTTGATATTCACTGCGGCGGCGAGGATCATATCCCGGTGCATCATACCAACGAAATCGCGCAAACCGAGGCTTGTCACGGCACAAGGCTGGCAAACTTCTGGATGCATGGCTATTTCTTGCAGGTGGACGAGGAAAAAATGTCCAAATCGAGCGGAGAATTTCTACGCCTGCAAACGCTCATAGATAAAGGCTATGACCCGCTGTCTTACCGACTGTTCTGCCTCAGCGCCCACTACCGCGCCAAATTAAATTTCACCTGGGAAAGCCTGGATGGGGCAGCGATCTCTCTCGACCGTTTGCGCAACCAGGTATATGAATGGGGCGAACCGGGCGATGTGGATGCCAATTACGCCCATCAATTCACCGAGCAGGTGAACGACGATTTGAACATGCCTCGCGCTCTGGCAGTGACCTGGGAAGTAGCGCGCAGCGATCTGCCAGCGCCCATTCGAAAAGCAACCATTCTGTATTTTGATCGCGTGCTGGGGCTTGGACTGGGCGATTGGCAACCGCCAAAGGCAGAAATCCCAGAGAGCATCCTGGCATTGGTGCAGCAACGTCAACAGGCGCGATCCGAAAAGCGTTGGGCGGAAGCCGACGCGCTGCGACAGCAAATCGCCGCGGCAGGTTACGAAGTCGAGGACACCCCGCAGGGACCCAGGGTGAAGTCCAAGAAAAGCGAGTGACGATCCAGGTAAACAGGAGCATGGAAAGCGTATGAAGATTGCAATTACCGGTAAGGGAGGCGTCGGAAAGACCACCTTGGCTGCCTTGTTGGCGCAAGTGTACGCCGACCAGGGGCGACAAGTGCTGGCCGTGGATGCTGATCCTTCTCCCTGTCTGGCAGGGGCGTTAGGTTTTCCAGATGAGCTACGGGCAAAGCTACATCCAATAGCTGAAATGGAGGATTTGATAACCGAGCGCACCGGCGCGCGCCCCGGGACCATTGGCGGTTTTTTTACCCTTAATCCGAAGGTAGATGACATCCCAGAACGGTTCAGCGTTGTCTTCCGCAACGTGCGCCTGTTAGAAATGGGCGCGGTGGATACAGGCGGATCCGGCTGCATTTGCCCCGAAAGCGCCATGCTCAAGACTCTGTTCACCCATCTGCTTTTCCGTAAAGACGACGTCCTTATCCTGGATATGTACGCCGGCGTGGAGCATTTAGGCAGAGCGACGGTAGATTTTGTGGATCACATGATTGTGGTGGTAGAGCCTACCCGCCGCAGTTTAGGCACAGCAGCGCAGATAAAGAAGCTGGCGAACGACATCGGCTTAACGCGCCTGTGGCTGGTGGGGAATAAAATTCGCAACCCAGAAGAAGCCGAGTTTTTACATCGGGAGACGCCGGGATTGCCATTGCTAGGGATCATGCCGGCTGATCTTTCTGTACAAGAAGCCGACCGCCTGGGCATTCCCGTCTATGATCACTCGCCAGCATTGCGCCAGGCCGCGCAAGAAATGGTTGAACGTCTGGCGACTAAGGAGGCGGCATGACTACCACAATTGCCTTAGCGGGTAAAGGCGGTGTTGGTAAGACTACGATCGCCGGAATGGTGGTGAAATACCTGGTCGGTTTAGGAAAAGGAGCAGTGCTGGCAATTGACGCTGACCCAAGCAGCAATCTGAACATGGTTTTGGGTTTAGAACTGGAATGGACGGTGGGCGATATTCGAGAAGATTTGCTGGCACAGGTACAAAGCTCTCTAACTGCTGGCGGCGCAGCCATGGGTACGCTGCCAGGTGGCGTGAGCAAGCGCGATTACCTGGACTACCAGATCCGTTCATCGCTGGCTGAGGGAGATCACTTCGACCTGATTGCCATGGGGCGTTCCGAAGGACCAGGATGTTACTGCGCTGTCAATCATAATTTGCGCGAGGTGATTGACGCCATCAGCAAAAACTATCGCTATATTGTGATTGACAACGAAGCAGGAATGGAACATCTCAGCCGTCGGACTACACGGGATGTGCAGCATTTGCTAATTGTGAGCGACCCCACTCTGCGCGGAATCGTAGCCGCAGAGAGAATTGCAAGTTTTCGCAACGAATTAGATATCCACATCGAAAACGCATATCTAATTCTAAATCGAGTGCATGGCGATGCACCGCCGCAGGCGCTTATGGATCGCATTAAGCAGATGGATATTCCTCTGCTTGGGATTATCCCGGCCAGCGATGAACTGGCCGAGCTAGAATTCAGCGGCGCACCACTGATTGACCTGGCAGATTCTTCTCCACTGTACCAATCCGTTAAACGAATGATGGAGAAGATTTTGTAAATCATTTATGACCACCATCACAATCTCTCGCCAGATGGGCAGTTTAGGCAGCGAAGTGGCGTTTTTAGTCGCTGAGCGCTTGGGGTATCGTCTGGTCTGGCGGGAATTGATCAACTTGGCGGCAAGGCGGGCTGGAGCGCCGGAAATGGCGTTAGCGGCAATAGATGAACTCGACTTGCTTGGTCTCACACCCTCCCCTCAGGCGCAGCGAGCCTATATTGACGAAGTAAACCGCATCGTAAATGAACTCGCAGAACAAGGCGATGTGGTGATTTTAGGTCGCGCCGGCCAAGTCATCTTACATGGACGTCCCGGAACATTACACGTGCGCATCTTTGCACCGCAGCCCTTACGCATAAAAAGGGTCGCCGAAAAACTGGGCGTGACGCTAGACAAAGCCGCCGCTCAAGTGGAAGCCTCGGATCGCTATCGAGCGCGCTATTTAAGGCGTTTTTACCACGCGCGCTGAGACGACCCAGCGCTTTATCACTTGGTGCTGAATACTGCACACCTGACATCAGCCCAAGCCGCAGATATCGTCTGCCGCGCGGCTGCCAATCTTTCGCGCCTGACGACATTGCCAACACCCAACACGCAGGAATGAGCACTTGAACACAAAGAAACCTTACCCCAACTTTGCTCATCCAACCGAAGAAGCGTTTGCTAAAATTCTGGATTATTATGGCATTGAATGGGAATATGAGCCGAGATCCTTCCCATTGCAATGGGATGAAACCCACCAGGTGATTGAGGCGTTTACTCCCGATTTCTATTTGCCGCAACAGGATCTTTTTGTCGAATTGACCACTCTTAAGCCCAAATTAGCGCATTATAAGAACCGCAAGCTACGCCGTCTCAAGGAACTCTATCCAGAAATTAACATTAAGCTATTTAAACGGCGGGAAATGCATAAACTGCTGGTCAAATTTGGATTGGAGCAAGAGGTCGAAAAATTCCAGGGCGGTCAAGCGCAGGAGGGTAAAAATGGAGGACGCTCGTAAAGCTTTCGGGTCTATGGGGAATGACATTCAGGACATCTTAATCCCTGCAGAAGCATTGCAAAAACGCATCGCCGATTTGGGTCGCCAGATCTCCCTGGATTATCTTGGTTTAAATCCTCTGGTGGTAGGAATTTTAAAGGGGGTTTTATTCTTTATGGCTGACTTATTGCGCAACATAACCATCCCAATAGAGATGGACTTCATCGCTGTTTCCAGCTACAGCGCAGAAGCGCGTGATCAGGGATATGTGCGCCTGGTAAAGGATTTGGAAACCCCTATCCATGGCCGGCATGTTTTATTTCTGGAAGATGTGATTGATACTGGACTGACGTTGAATTATATCCTCCAGAATTTGCGCGCCCGTCAACCGGCCAGCCTGGAAGTGTGCGTCTTGTTCAACAAACCAGAACATCGTCTGATTGATATTCCCTTGAAATATAAGGGCTTTGATCTGCCAGATCAATTTGTGGTGGGGTATGGGTTGGACTATCGCGAAAAATACCGCAATTTACCCTTCATTGGCTTACTGAACGCAGAGGTGTTAAAAAGTAACAGGGGTTCCAAGTAACCGTCCGGCTCCTCTTTCCTTTACAGCTTTCTCCCTCTTACTGTTCACAGATACAAGGGATTTCGCTGCTCAGGTCTCTCCGCTCCACTCACTGATTGTTGTTGGTTGTCCTTATAAGGACATTCCACATCCATTCAGGAGTTTCACCGCTTTGAGATTGCTTGGGCTTTTGCTGTTCCTAGAAGAATAATCTGGATGATTTCTCATCCGTCTTATCTTGCTTCTAAGAAGCTCTTGCCCTTACAGATCGAGTGAGCTTTCCAATTCCTCGGAACGCCCTGTTGCTTATAGTATATAAAATGCTGGGTCGTTTGTCAATAACGATCGGTCTATTCTTGTTTTTTCTAATGTTGTTGCCAAAGCAAATCATATTGAACAAAAAATAAACCCATTTACTCCGGCGACAAACGATTGATTAACTAAGCCGTTCGGACTATACTATAGCACATCGCGCTGATTCGGTCATTGCAGCCAGGCGCAAAGATAAATTCAAAAACAATCCGAGGAAAGCTGATGACTGAATTCTCCCAAAAACAAGAAAGAATTCGTCAATTATTAGAACAGAATCGTTTGGATGCTCTGTTGCTGCAACGGGTGAGCAGTTTCGCCTGGGCAACCTGCGGCGCGGCGGATTACGTTAACACTGCATCCACCTTCGGCACAGCATCGTTGTTAATAACCAAAAAACAACATTATCTAATTACAAATAACATCGAAGCACCACGACTTGAAAACGAAGAAAAGCTTAAATATCAAGGCTGGGAATTTCACGTTACACCCTGGCACACCGAAAACAACCCTCTAGATACATTGACCAAAGGACTTAAGCTGGGCGCAGATTCAATGTATCCGGGAGCCAAGGACCTTTCCAACGAAATCGCGCGGCTGCGAGCAATGCTCACTCCAGAAGAAGGGGTACGTTTGCGCGTGTTGGGGCGTCTGTGCGCCGAAGCAATGGATCACGCCATCCGGGCGGTGCGCCCCGGTTGGACTGAACATCAAATCGCCGCGCACATCTCCTTGGAAAACCGCAGCCGCGGCGTCCACCCCATTGTGAATCTGGTTGCCACGGATGAACGCATCTCTGCATTCCGTCATCCTTTGCCCACTTACAAATCGCTGGAACGTTATGCCATGCTAGTCGTGTGTGGAAGGCGGTGGGGATTGGTATGTTCGCTGACCCGTTTGGTGCATTTTGGCAAATTACCGGATGAGTTGCGCCGTAAAGCGGAAGCAGTGGCTCGCGTAGACGCAGCCTATATCCATGCTACTCGGCCTGGGAGAACCATCGGGCAAGTGTTGCAACAAGGGTTAAACGCTTACGCCAGCGTCGGTTTTGGAGATGAATGGAAGTTACATCATCAGGGCGGCGCAGTGGCTTATGAACCGCGTGAATTTTTAGCCCGCATCACTTCACCAGAGATCATCATGATGGGTCAGGCCTTTGCCTGGAATCCATCCATAACGGGCGTCAAATCCGAAGATACCATTCAGGTTGGAGAAGATCAGAACGAAGTTGTTACATCCATTGCTGGCTGGCCGGTAATTGAGGTAGAAATTGAAGGCCGGACATACACTCGCCCGGCCATCTTGGAGCAATAAATTCACAATTGAGTAACCCTGTTCAGGCTGGAGGTGAATGCCTGGGGCCCTCGCCCCAGGTGTTTTTGCTTTTCGCCCAGGTTTCATCATCTACCAATGTAACCACGCGAAAGCCCTCAGCATAATCCATCTCTTTACCCCGCCCCATCTCGGATGCCCAGGAGCGGATCATCTCCGCGGGATCCCAGTCTCGCATCTGGCTTTTATGAGCTCGAAGCGCAGCAATTTTAAGATCAATAGTCTCCTCTATGTTAACATACAGATCAGCTTTTTCCCACACCGTAACATAGACTTTACGTGGTTTATGTGCTGTTAAGCCTTCTTGAGCTAATTCTTCAAACAGATTGG
>DYGV01000097.1 GCA_020724505.1 Anaerolinea thermophila | reverse complement strand
CGTCTTTTTTGTCCATAGTTCAGCACCCTGTCCTAACTCATGTCTGAACTTCAGCCCGAAGAGGAGGTTTTTTATCTGCAATCCCCCCACCCCCCAAACCCCTCGACCCGACGCGCGACGCCCCTGCGCCTGAAACATTCTTCTTACCCCACCAAACAGACCTACATAAAGTAGATCAAACGTTCCGTCCTCCCCCATGACAAGCACCACCCCGTCTTGAGCATGGCGCCCTTCATTTTGCGCCTCAATTACCCGCAAAGAGTGCAATACCTCTTCCTTGCAGCACAACATGCGCCGATTGAAAATTTCCGCTTTCTGAGGCAGCTTCCAATAAAAATTTGGACTAAAAGAGTATAATTGCTTTGCACATAGAGCGGCAGATGAATCGCGAACTGAGATAAATGAATGTTAGATCGTTCTGCTGTCCACCGTTTATCCTTACTGGAAGGGCTGCCAATCGAGGAGATTGACGCTCTGATTGAGATCGCCCAGATCATTGAATACCCGGCGGGAACGATGCTTTTCTATGAAGGAGATCGTTCAGAACACTTCTCGATTATCCTCGAAGGCGAAGTGGAGATCATCAAGTCGCTGGGCAAGCCGGAGGAAAGCAATATCGCGATCGTGCGTTCGGGCGACATTTTGGGTGAAATGGGACTGTTCTTGTCGTCCCAGTTGCGCATGAAAAGTGCACGGGCGCGCACGCATACAGTCTGCCTGGCGTTATCGAGAAACGATTTTCTGACCCTATTGCAGCGTCAGCCAGAAGTGGCCATCCGCGTGCTGCAGGAGATGAGCCAGCGCATCTTTCACAATGAAGCCCTCACCGTTGAAAGCCTGCGTGAAAAGAACCGTCAATTGACCCAGGCTTACCAGGAGCTTCAAGCAGCCCAGGCGAGGCTGATCGAACAGGAGAAATTGGAACATGAGTTGATGCTGGCTCGCCGCATTCAGGAAGATCTGTTTCCTAAGACGATGCCTGAGTTAAACGGTTGGCGTTTGGATGCGTATTGGCGGCCGGCGCGGCAGGTGGGCGGGGATTTCTACGATTTTGTCCTGCAACCGGAAAGATGCTTGAGGTTTTGGATCGCCGATGTCTCTGGTAAAGGGGTGCCGGCCGCATTGGTGATGGCGCAGACGCATAGCATTCTGCGTGCTTTGACGGCGCAGCTAAACACCCCAGCCAGCGTGTTAGCGGCTGCCAATGAGATCCTGTGTCAGGAAGTCTCGTCGCCTATGTTTGTCACTTGTTTTTATGCCGCGCTGGATTTGGATTCAGGGAGGATGCACTTCGCCAACGCCGGGCATAATCCGCCATTCCATTTGCAGAAAAACGCACCGGCAAAGATGTTCGCCACTGGCATGCCTCTAGGCTGGTTGCCCAACCGCAGTTATGATGAGCAGGAAGCCTGGCTGGCGCATGGAGACCGAATGATCTTGTATAGTGATGGCCTGGTAGAGGCGCACAATGGCGAAAAAGAAATGTTCGGCGAGCAACGCATGGTTGAGCAACTCACCCTCTTGCCAAAAGGCGATCCTCCAATTCCTCACCTGCTGACGCACCTGAACGCCTTCACCGGCCCAAATTGGGAGCAAGAGGACGACCTCACCTTTGTAATCGTCTCGCGCTTGATCTAGCTCACAACGGCCAGATCATGGGGACAAGCAGGATGGCAATAATAAAGATAATCAAAGACAGAATTGAGCCGACTTTCAGGAAATCGCTAAAACGATAGCGCCCTGGCCCATAGACCATCAAACACGCCGGCTCCAGCGGGGTGAGGAATGAACAACTGGCGCCGACCGCGATCATCACCGCGAAGGTGCGCGGGTTCACCCCCAATTGCATGGCGGTCTGGAGAGCGATGGGCACCACTACCGCCGCAGCCGCCTGATTGGACATGGGTTGGGTCAGCAACATCGTCAAGAAGAAGAAGGCTGCCAGCAACCAGATTGGATTTGCCGAACCAATCCAGACAACAATTTGAGCGGCAATAAATTCGGCTGCGCCGGTGTATTCCAGTGCCGAGCCCACCCCCAACATGCACCCAATTAAGATCAGCGCTTTCCATTCCACCTTGCGATACGCCTCCTCCGGCGTGATGCATTGGGTGGCAAATACGATTAGCACGCCGATCAGCACCGCCACCGAAAGCGGCACCAGTTCAAAGCTTGAGAGCAATAGGGGGGTGGCAAATGCCGCGATGGCGATTGGCGCCCGGCGCGTATCTGGTTTTTGCTCTTCCACATGGCTCAAAATATGGATGTTTTCATCTGCTTCCAGGGCGGCGATGTTCGACATGCGTCCTTGAATAAGCAGAATATCGCCCATTTGCAATCTGACCTGGCTGAGTTTGCGATGAATGGTTTCGCCGTGGCGATTGATTGCCAGCACCTGAATACCGTACTGGTCGCGCAGATGAGCGCCGCGCAACGTCCGTCCGGTCAGGCGCGAGCGAAGCAACACGATGGCTTCGACAATCCGAATGTCTTCGGTTTGTAGTTCTTCATCGGAGTACTCAATCTCAGCTTTCAGGTTGACGCCAGCGGTGTCCTTGATTTTCAGGATGTCGTCGCGTTGCCCTTCCACCAACAATATATCCCCGGCTTGGAGACGCAAACCGGCCTGCGGCGCGAGGAAGTGGTTGCTGCCTCGCTGTACGCGCAGGACGGTCAGATCCAGATTGCTGCCCAGGCCCGATTCGGCCAGCGTTTTATTCACCAGAGGCGAGTCGGGTTCAACAACCACTTCAGAAAGGTAAGGTAAGATTTTTTGGGTCTGATCTTTGATTTCCTCTTCATTTTTAGATTCGGGTAGCAAACGCCGACCGATGGAAAGCATGTATAGAATTCCTAGGATGAGGATGGGTAACCCCACCGGAGTCAGTTCGAACATGCCGATTGGCTTCATGTCATGTTGGGTCAAGATCCCGCTGACCACAATGTTCGTCGAAGTGGCGATCAGGGTGACCGAACTGCTCAAAATCGTCGCGAACGCGAGGGGCATCAACAATTTCGATGAGCTGATCCGCGCCTTGCGGGCGATGCCAATCACAACCGGAATGAAGAACGCCGTTGCGGCGGTATTGCTGATGACGGCGCTCACAAGGGCCGGCACAATCATAGTGACCATCAAGATGCGCGCCCCATTATGACCAGTACGCTGAACCAACTTGCGTCCGATCACCTCGACCAAACCGGTGCGATTGAGCGCCGCGGTGAGGATCAACAACCCCAAAATCATCAACACCGCGTCGCTGCCAAAGCCAGCGAAGGCCTTCTCTGGCGGCACGATGCCGGTAATGGTGATGAACACCAACACCCCTAAAGCGATCACATCCGCCGGCAGGCGTTCAATCGAAAAAAGCACCAACGATATCGCAATCGCGATCAACAAGAGGAGAATTTCAATAGTCATCGAAGATCGCAGTTCTTGAAATTTTGTAGATGAATAGCGAAATTCTATCATAAGGGGGTGAGGTTGGCGATTCGTTCATCACCTAAGCAACAAGTTAAAATAGCGCTGTTCACGGCTATTTTTGACCGTGAACAGCGCCTGTACTCTAAAGGCGCAGCCCTTGTTCAGAGTTGAGGAAACTCTTCTTGAACTGCGCCCAGCAAACCGCGCCGCAAAACGGAAAGATCCTGCTCGCAGAGAGGTTGGATGCTGTTCTGGGCAAGCAGAGCGCGCAACTCTGGGTCAAGCGAGAGCGATGCGGTATAAACCGCCAGAATTGCCTGGGGGTCGTCATCCGCAGCGATGCGATTGATGGAGACTTTGCCGCAGGCCTGACATTGGTGGACCAACATCAGTTCGCCTCCGTTCAAAGAGCCATATTTCTTACGGGTTTTCTTGAACGTCATGCCAATCGGGTGCATAACGCCTTTGCACGCCGAAAGGCGGTCGCCCGGCCGATGCAAGTCCAAGTGTCTGGAGCGCAGGCAGTAGGGGCAATGGTTGCGGTTCTGGACGCCAGAGATCCAGCTCTGAGCCAATACCGGATTGCGGCAGTGGATACAAACAAAGCCTTGCGAGCTTTCTTTACCGCGCCGAGCGCGCCTCCGCCCAGCGACGGACAGTTCTAACCGGCTTTGAAATTCGAGGAGTTCGTCAACGTAGGGCATAGGGTGATACTCCTAAGCATTGATCTTCAAGGCCAGATAGCTCTGATAACGACGCGGCGCTATGCGGCCGGTTAACACCGCATTGCGTATGGCGCAGCCTGGCTCCTCATCATGTTGGCAGTCCAGGCCAAATTTGCACTGTCCGATATAGGCGCGCATCTCTGGAAAGTACAATGCCAGATCGTCGTTTCCGATTCCCCACAAGCCGAACTCGCGCATTCCCGGCGTATCTATGAGCGCGCCGCCAATGCTGAGAGGAAACATCTCCAGATGAGCGGTGGTGTGGCGGCCTTTCCCGGTTGCGCGGTTAACCTCGCCAATGCGCATACCCAGACCCGGCTGTACGGTGTTGAGCAAAGATGTCTTGCCAACGCCAGATTTACCAATCAAAACCGAGGTGCGTCCTTTCAGCGCTGCTTTGAGTTCGTCAACGCCTTGCCCGCTGATTGAGCTGGTCAAAATAAGCGGGTAACCGATTTGTCGGTATTCTTCGATCAGGCTCATCAATTCTGCATAATCTTTTGGGGAGGCGTTTTGAGTGAGATCCAGTTTGGTGAGGCAGATGAGCGCTGGAATACCGGCGGATTCTGCTGAAACCAGATAGCGATCCAGCAGCCCCCACTTGGGGGTGGGCCGCGCCGCGGCGAAGACGGCTACGATCTGGTCAACGTTGGCTGCGATAAGCTGCTCGAAAGCGTGAGCGCCCGGCATGGGCGTGGCGGTCGGCCGCGACAGCCAGTTGCGCCGCGGCATAATCTGTACGATCAGACCACTCCCGTCCGAGGTGCGCAGAATACGCACATGATCGCCAATTGCTATGGGGTCGGTGTGTTCGATCGCTTTCACCTGGCGTACAACCGGCCTTAATGAATGCGGACTGGCGGTAGGATAAATCAAACGCTTTCGCAGCCGCGAGGACATTTCGCAGGCGACGAAATGTCCATCAACGCAAACGACATAGTTTCCGATATTTTTCCTGTAAACGACGCCCTCTTGATACTCGGCGGTGGATGTGCCGTCGTCCTTGAGAGAGTCGGGGAGATTGTGTGAAGCAGTCATGACTGGTTGTTCCTCTAAAACCATTGAAAATACTGAACCAATTACCCAGGCTCGCCGGCGATTTACGCCGGGAGAAAAGCAGGGGGTAGAGCGACTTTGGCAAAGATAGCGATCCGTAAGTCGCCGTCACAACTTGACCGTTGAATAATCTCTGTGGTGAGCTATTGGCTTGCATAAAAGAGGTCCTCTCTTTCTAAAATTGGATGGCCGTACATGAGCTACTAAAGAAATAGCCACGGGGTGAACTTCCCGTGGCTGACGTTTACACAAAAGGCCGTTGTCTGCTGTCTTGCTCCGAAGCAGAGACTGGTTACGCTATCAACTCAAGCGCGGCGCAGCGCTGCCCTGGCGACAGACAAACAAAAAAGCCACGGGGTTTCAACGCGCCCGTGGCCATGCAGAATTCATGAATAAAACGCTGCTTTTATCCTGCTGACCGCAGGCGCGCCAGTATATCTTGAACTCGATCAAGCGCCGAGATTTTATTGGACATACAACTGCGCGCCTCCTTTGCTTAGAATAAGATTAAACCCGGGTAAGGTTATCACGATTTCGCCTGGTGTCAAGGGCGTGTTTGAACAAAGGGCCAAATAGGTTGCCCTTGACTTTTCGATGCAGGCTTGTTACCATGACGCCGGTTACTTTTGGCGCAGGCCCTAAGAAGGAGCATTTGTGATGGCGGAAATTCCGAAGTTGAATGAGGCGGCGTTCCAAACGGAGGTTTTGAACGCAGGGATGCCTGTCCTGGTAGATTTCACAGCAGTGTGGTGCCAACCCTGTAAAATGTTGGACCCGGTAGTAAAGCAGTTAGCCGACGAATGGGAAGGAAAAGTAAAGGTGGTCAAACTGGATGTGGACGAAAACCCCCAGATAGCGATGGATTACACTGTCATGGGAGTCCCTACATTGATGCTGTTTAAGCAGGGTCGGCCCGTGGAGCGTGTGACCGGTTATCAACCGAAGGATCGGCTGGAAAAGAAATTTTCTCCATATCTCAATCAAACGTAGAGCTGAGCTTGACCAGCGCAGACGGGAAAAATACGTCAAAATGCCGATTCCGCAAATCATCGGTTTCTGATAGGATCAAGACATAGCTCATGCAATACAGCTTCAGAATTCAGAAACCGCAGGATGTTCATGATCAACATGGCGCACGCAACGCTGTTTCAGGAGGTACCCAGAATGCAAATCAATCCCCAAACTGATGTCAACAAAGCTCAGAGGCAGACCCCCCGCGCTCCACAAATGCATGTGCGCAGCAATGTGCGCGCCGGCGTTGTCGAGGACTGTACGTTGGGGCTGAGCTATTGGAGAAAAGAATACAACCGGTTGAAGCAATATGCCGAGTCGCTGGGCTGTAGCTAGACCATGCATGAATTTATTCCAGGAAGGAGATAACTATGAAAATACGCACATCTCTGCGCGCCGGCCGTGACGGTTGCAGCCCTGAAGCCCAATATTACATGCAAAAAGCTCTGGCCATGCAAGCCAAAATTGACCAGTGCCAGCGAAATTACTACCCGCCTGAAAATTCCGGTTACCCGGCTTATCCACCCGTAGGCTATGTCGGAGGCAAATTCTATCCCGATCGCAGCGGCTGGTGTGGATAACTGGCGAGGCATTTACTGCTCTCAAATCGGCGGTTGAGTCACCTCAATCGCCGCATTTTTTTAAGAAAGCGTTCAGGAATAACCTGCGAGAGGGCGGCTGAGCAGACATAATAAATCTTAACCAAAGTATCATTGATAAGCCTCGTTCTTCTGTTATAATTTGCTATTGTAACTACTTACAATAGCAGGCAATCAATGTTCGATCAAATTATTGAAACATTGCATCAGAGGGGTTTTCGCATGACCCCTCAACGGCTGCTCGTCTTGCAGATCTTAAAAGACGCCGGTCGTCATCTCGCGCCGCAGGAAATCTTTGCGCAGGCTCAACGCATCCTGCCCGCGATGACCGAAGCCACAGTGTATCGCACCCTCAGCTTTCTGAGCGAGCAGGGTCTCATCCTGGCAGCCCACATTGGCAACGGACAACTGGTCTATGAAATCGCTGGGCACGATCACCACCATTTGATTTGTCGAGCTTGCGGCGCAACCAAGCAGATAGATCATCAATTCCTGGAATCTCTTTACCAGCAATTTCGCTCAAAAACAGGCTATCAAATTGACAGCCTGCACGTCACGTTTTTTGGTTTATGCCCCGATTGTCAGAAGAATTGAAGGAACGAACTTCTACAAAGGAGGAATTAATGTTACTATCGCCTTTTTTGTCGCCACAGCCGATGCACATTCCAGACGGCTTCTTGTCTCCGTTAGTCTCCATCCTCTTATGGGTTTTTAGCGTTCTGGCGATCGCTTATTCTTTGAAGCGAGTAAACGAAGACCTGGGAGAACGTCAGGTGCCTCTGATGGGCGTGTTAGCTGCTGCCATCTTTGCCGGACAAATGCTCAATTTCACCGTCGCTGGCGGCACCTCCGGCCACTTGATGGGCGCGGCGATTGCCACCATCTTGCTTGGCCCCTGGGCGGCCATCCTGGTAATGACCACCGTGGTGGGTGTGCAGGCGTTGATCTTTCAGGACGGGGGCCTTTTGGCCCTGGGGGCAAACATCTTCAATATGGGCGTCATTGGCGTGGCAACATCCTACTTCGTCAACCGAACGATCCGGCGCATCGCCGGCGAAAGGCGCTGGGGAGTGTTCTTGGGCGGTTTTCTGGCTGCTTGGGTTTCTATCGTTTTGGCAGCTCTGGCTGTAGCATTACAGTTGTCGCTTTCGCGCACCTCCCCGGCCAATATTGCCATCCCTGCCATGGCTGGCATTCACGCTCTCATTGGCTTTGGAGAGGGTCTGATTACCATCGGCGCCCTGGCTTTGATCTACGCCGCGCGACCCGATTTGCTGCTGAGCAGCAAACAGCGTGCCGTCGGCGGCAACGCGCTTTGGGTGAGCGGACTGGCGATTGCGTTGGCTTTAGCCATCGCTTCTCCATTGGCTTCATCTCAACCCGATGGGTTGGAATGGGTTGCTGAACAACAGGGGTTTTTGGATACAGCTCGGGGGCCCTTCTATGAGATCATTCCCGATTACATCTTCCCTGGGATTTCAAATCAGGCCATAGCCACGATTCTGGCCGGCGTCCTGGGGACGCTGATGGTATTTGGAGTGTCGTTCGCGGTGGCTTATAGCCGACGAAAACGCCGCCTCAACGAAGTCCGCCAATCCCGCTAATTTAATCCAGTTATTTCTCATGCATGTTCACTTTCTTGACCCCTATCGGCCAGGTCACAGTTCGATTCATCAGCTCGATGCGCGGGTCAAGTTTATCCTGACACTGGCTTTTATTTTGACCACCGCGCTGACACCAATCGGCGCCTGGCCAATCTATATTCTGCTGCTGGCCTGGGCGATAATAGTGGAAATCTTATCCGAGCTGGGGGTTGGCTTCGTTCTACGGCGCGCGGTGCTAGCCTTGCCCTTCGTGTTGGCGGCGTTGCCGGTAATTTTTACTGTTCCAGGCGCAGCTCTGCTCAGTTTGTCCATTGGACCTTGGGCGCTAACCATAACACTACCAGGCGCTGAACGGTTTATCAGCATCGCGCTGAAGTCGTGGATCTCTGTGCAAATGGCGATTGTGCTGGCAGCGACAACCTCCTTCCCGGATCTATTAACAGCCATGCGAGCAATCAAAGTTCCCCGCTTGTTGGTCGCCGTTTTTGGGTTGATGTGGCGCTACTTGTTCGTTCTCGTGGATGAGGCGCTGCGCCTGATGCGCGCCCGGCTATCGCGCAGCGGCGAGAGCGACCGAGAGGATCTCAAATCGGGCGGCGCGCTCATCTGGAGGGCGAAGGTCGCCGGCGGCATGGCCGGCAGCTTGTTCTTGCGCGCCCTCGAACGCAGCGATCGCATCTACATGACCATGCTAGCGCGCGGATACGATGGAGAGGTGCGCGCTGCGCCCTTGCCGCCCCTGAGCAGGCGCGATTGGCTGACGTTGTGGCTGTGTCTGGGTCTGCTGTTTGCCATACTGGTTGGCGCTGCGCTATTTTAGGGTTGGATCGGTATGCATCACTCGATTGAGATAGAGCAACTTTATTATTCTTACCCAGATGGGCATCAGGCGCTGCGTGGCGTCTCTTTGCACATCGAGCCTTGCGAGAAGGTGGCTCTGGTGGGGCCTAACGGCGCAGGAAAATCTACCCTGATTTTGCACCTCAACGGGATACTCAGCGGCAATGGTCGGGTGCGGGTGGCTGGGTTGCCGGTCGTCAAAGAGAATCTGGGGAAAATTCGCGCGCGCGTGGGTCTGGTCTTTCAAAACCCCGACGATCAACTCTTTTCGCCGACAGTATATGACGATGTGGCGTTTGGCCCCATCTATCAGGGTTTGCCGCCGGATGAAGTTCGCCAACGGGTGGAAAAAGCCTTGGCAGTAGTCAACATGAGCGATTACCTCCAGCGGGTATCGCACCACTTGAGTGTTGGCGAGAAGAAACGCATCGCGATTGCCACGGTGCTATCCATGGATCCTGAAATCTTAGTGCTGGACGAGCCAACAGCGGGGTTGGACCCGCGCGCTCGTCGCTCGCTGATAAAACTGCTGGATAACCTGGATATTACCATGTTGGTCTCCAGCCACGATATGCTGATGGTACGCGAGCTATTCCCACGCATGGTCGTCATGGATAATGGCAGCATTGTCGCCGATGGTCCCACGCAAGAGTTAATGGCGAACGAGGCACTGCTCAAGGCGCACGGCTTGGAGGCGCCTTAAGCGCTAAAAAAGCAAGATTGCCCAACATCCGTTGGGCAATCTTGCTTCATAAACCTCGAGGCGCGGCTTGCATCAATCCGCTGCCAGTGGCAATCCCACTTCCAGGCCAGCCGCCTGGCGCAGAATATCGGCTTTGTCGGTTCGCTCCCAGGGCAAATCCAGGTCGTCACGTCCGAAATGACCGTAAGCGGCTACCTGACGATAAATCGGGCGACGCAACCCCAAATCCCGAATAATCGCCCCAGGACGCAGATCGAAGTTCTGTTCGATGAGCGCGGCGATTTTCTCATCCGGGATGACGCCGGTGCCGAAGGTCTCCACGTTGATGCTTAGCGGGCGCGCCACGCCGATGGCATAGGCCACCTGGATTTCGCAGCGCCGCGCCAGCCCAGCGGCAACAATGTTCTTTGCCGCCCAACGTGCTGCGTAAGCCGCTGAACGATCCACTTTAGTCGGGTCTTTGCCGCTGAATGCGCCGCCGCCATGTCGCCCCATGCCGCCATACGAATCGACAATGATCTTGCGCCCGGTCAATCCGGCGTCCCCTTGTGGGCCGCCGATGACGAAGCGACCGGTGGGGTTTACGTAGATCTTCAATTGATCGTCCACCATTTCTGCCGGTAAAGTCGGTAAAATCACGTGCTGAATTACAGCGCGGCGTATTTCCTCCTGCGAAAGTTCGGGGGCGTGTTGTGTGCTGACCAAGACGGTATCAATGCGTTTCGGACGCCCGAAGCTGTACTCGACCGTCACTTGCGTCTTGCCGTCGGGTCGTAGCCAGGGTAATACGCCATTTTTACGTACCTCGCTCAGGCGACGCGCCAGCTTATGCGCCAGGTAGATGGGCATGGGCATCAGCGCCGGCGTCTCATCGCAGGCAAAACCGAACATCATGCCCTGATCGCCAGCTCCAATCGCCTCTACCTCGGATTCGCTCATTTCGCCGGTTTTCGCCTCTAACGCCTTATTGACGCCCAAGGCAATGTCGCCTGACTGCTTGGCAATCGCCACCAACACACCACAAATGTTTCCGTCTAAGCCTTTTTCGCTGGCGTCGTAACCGATCTCGGTGATCACTCGCCGCGTCAACTCGTCAAAGTTGATATGCGCTCGGGTAGTGATCTCGCCCAGAAGGATCACGAAACCGGTTTTTGCCGCCGCCTCGCACGCCACGCGAGAATTTGGATCCTGTTCCAGGCAGGCATCCAGCACCGCATCGCTGATCTGATCGCAGATTTTATCTGGGTGACCTTCGGTCACCGATTCTGAGGTGAACAACAAACGCGGCGAGTTCATAAATGTAGTACTCATTTCAGGTTTTACCTCCGTAGATAAAAAGTTTTGCCCCTTCAATGCAACGAAAGGGCAAAACACAGGCATCTAAGCTCGGTCGCCCTCTCATCTTCCAGAATCTCCGTCTGCCGGACTTGGCACCTTCCGCCGGATACGCTCCGGACAGGGTTGCCGAGGTTTCACAGGGCCGGTCCCTCCACCTCTCTGGATAAGAGTGCCGATCAGGGGCTATCGAATTGTGCCAGGGATCATACCACGAGTGAAATCACCTGTCAAATCAAATCGCGCGAATACGTACCCCGACCCAGGCATGAAGCTATTGAAAAAACCATACGATGATGTAATAACCGATTACTGCGCCCCACAACCAGGAATCGATGCGGTCGAAGACGCCGCCATGGCCAGGGAGCAACGTTCCCGAATCTTTGACGCCTACCTGACGCTTGATCATGCTCTCGCCCAGGTCGCCCAATGTGGGCAATGTCGCCATCGCCAGACCCACTATCGCACCGCTCAGTGGTGTAATGCCTGAATCTACGCCGGCGAAATACCGGCAAGCGAAAGCTAACAGCGCCCCGCCGGGGATCGCGATGGCGACCCCACCGATATAACCTTCCCAGGATTTCTTGGGGCTTAGGCGGGGTGCTAATTTGTGCCGCCCCCAACGCGTGCCGACAAAATAGGCGGCAGCATCTGCCAGCCAGACCGCCGGCAGCACGATGAGAATCCACCAGATGCCATTAGGCAGATTGCGCAGCGAGACCAAATAGGCGCCTAACCAGCCAATGTAAAAAACGCCGCCCAAACTGACAGAAAAGTCACTGGCGGCAAGCTCGCGCCCGCTTTCGTACTGCCACAAGTGATAGGTCATGTCGGCCAGAATGATGACACTGATCATCCAATCGGCGCTGGCGAAACCATCTATCTCACGCCCAACGACGATTAGCAATATCCCGCCCACGATCAAATGTTCTGATGGCTGGAGTTTGGCGGCGCGAAACAGCCGCGCGTACTCCACCCCCGCCAGGCTTAAGATCAAAGCCACCCCAGCAACATAGACCCAACCGCCGACCGCAATCAGAATCAAACCCACCGGCAGCAGGCCAAATGAAACCAGGATGCGTTTTAGAAGCATGATGTGAACAGATATGCCCCAGAGAGGGTGTGCGATCAGGTGGATGCAGTAGTATTACTGACAGGAGAAATCCGTCCGTAACGGCGTTCGCGATGGCTGTACTCTTCCAAGGCCAATCGCAACTGCTCCTTATCGAAGTCCGGCCAATAGACTGGCGGGAAATACCATTCAGAATACGCCCCTTGCCAGATTAAGAAATTGCTGCCGCGCAACTCGCCAGAAGTGCGAATGATCAGGTCGGGGTCTGGGACACCGGCGGTGAACAAATAACGGTTCACTACTTCTACCGTAATCTCTTCTGGCTTCAGTCCATCCCGAATCATGCATTGAATGGCGTTCACAATTTCGTCTCGCCCGCCGTAATTGAAGGCTACATTGAGGATCAAACGTGTATTGTGCTTGGTGTATTCCAGAGCATGAAGAACTTTTTGGCGAAATTCGGGCGAGAGCCGATCCAAACGTCCAATGTGGCGCATCTGGACGCCCTGATCGTGCAATTCCTGCAATTCCCGATCAATCACATCTTCAAAGATCTTCATTAAACCCTGTACTTCCTCTTCCGGGCGTCCCCAATTTTCCGTGGAGAAAGCGTATATAGTCAAATATTGGATGCCAAATTCAATGCAAGCTTCGATCACGCGGCGCAGATTCTCGGTGCCAGCTCGGTGACCAGCCAAGCGAGGCAAACCGCGCGCCAGCGCCCATCGGCCGTTGCCGTCCATAATAATCGCCACATGGGTTGGCACTGCCTGAAGGTTCTCGACTTCGGGCGGAGCCGTTTTCGTTGTTTGTTCCATAATAGTAAGTTTATGGTTCTGAGGCCGGCTCAGACTTCCATAATTTCCTTTTCTTTACGCTCGCCGATGGCATTGACGATTTCGATATACCGATCGGTAATCTTCTGAAGCTCCTCTTCGCCTTTCTTCCGCTCGTCTTCAGAGATCATCTTTTCCTGTTCGAACTCGCGCAAGTCTTTGATCATGTCGCGACGCACATTACGCACCGCCACGCGGCTTTCCTCCACCCGGTTATGCACCAGCTTGACCAGATCACGGCGTCTCTCTTCGGTCAATGGTGGCAGATTCAGGCGAATTTGCTTTCCATCGTTATTTGGGTTCAGCCCCAAATCCGAAGCTAGAATGCTGCGCTCAATGGCTTTCAGGGTGCTGGCGTCAAAGGGGCGAATCAACAAAGTGCGCGGTTCGGGCACGCTGACGCTGGCAAGTTGCACCAACGGTGTCGGCGTTCCGTAATATTCGATGGGCAGCTTTTCCACCAGCGCCGGATGCGCCCGCCCGGTGCGGATGCCAGCCAGATCTTCTTCGAGCGACTGGACGGCGCCCTTCATACGCTCCTCAGCCTCTTTATATACTTCTTTGAGCATCAACGCCTCCGTCATGCAAGATCAGTGAAGGTATCGCCACTATAGGATAACCGAAAATGTGTTGCTAGAAAAGGGGCAAATCCTATCCATATCCTATCAAGCTGTAACCAGCGTCCCCACTTTTTCGCCATACAAAGCCAATCGCAGGGCATCGCGGTTCCACAGGTTGAGCACCAGGATGGGCAAGTTATTATCCATGCAAAGAGAGATCGCCGTACTGTCCATCACTTCCAGACGGCGATTCAAGGTCTCGATATACGTCAGGCGTTCAAACCGCTCGGCGTTCGGATGGGTTAGCGGGTCCATGTTATAGACTCCGTCCACTTTGGTAGCCTTGATTAACACGTCGGCGCCGATCTCCATGGCGCGCAACGCAGCTGCGGTATCGGTGGAGAAGTAAGGGTTTCCGGTCCCGCCGCCTAAGATCACCACACGTCCCTTTTCCAGGTGGCGTATCGCGCGGCGTCGGATGTAGGGCTCAGCCACGGAATGCATTTCAATCGCCGACTGAACGCGGGTGACCAATCCAATACGTTCCATGGCATCCATCAGCGCCAGAGCGTTCATGACCGTGGCTAACATACCCATGTAGTCAGCTGTGGCGCGATCCATTCCCCGATCCAGGCCGCTGCGACCGCGCCACAGGTTGCCCGCCCCAATTACAATCGCCACATCCACGCCCAAGTCATGCACATCTTTGACGCGTTGGGCAATATCCTCGGCGCGTTCGGGGTCTATGCCAAAACCGCTTTCGCCGGCGAGCGATTCCCCGCTCAATTTGAGCAGGATTCGGTGATATTTTAATTGCGCATCCATTCAGGTTTCCTCCAATCCTGGATTGATGAAATCTTAGTAAATCATCCTGTAGCCCAGATCATGCCCGGAACCCTGGCGGGTTCTGCGAGATAAATCTCGCGTTACAGGTGGCCGGGATGATCTCGTAATGCGAAATTCATTTCGCTGCCCTGCCCGGCGCCCCCGG
>DYGV01000096.1 GCA_020724505.1 Anaerolinea thermophila | reverse complement strand
ACCCGGCGGTTTACATTGCCAAAGCGCTCAGCCCGGCGCGCGTTTCGGGGGTCTATCTCAACGAGCAGGCAAAGGGCGCAAAGACAGCCACGGTGGTTGTGCCGGAAGATCAGCTCAGCCTGGCGATTGGCCGCGATGGACAGAACGCTCGCCTGGCTGCTAAGCTCACCGCCTGGCGTATTGATATTAAGAGCTTGCCAGAAGCCGCCAGCGATGCGCTGGTTAAATTGCAAAGCGATCCGCACTACGCGGAGATGGCTCAACATGAGCGGGATACTTTGCCTTTGGTAGAGGCGATTCTGGCGAAAAAGGCAGAAGGTCGCCCGGTCACCCCAGAGGAATATCACCTGCTCACCCAGTTTGTGGATCGTGTGGAGCGGGGCTTGTTGCGCCAGCAGAAAGAAGAAGAAAGCGGCGAGGCAGAGCAAATCCAGCAAGCGCGGGCGAGCATCCCGCCGGCGGCGTTCGACATTGCATTGGAGGATTTCGAGGTATCCGACCGCGTCTATGCAGTGATCAGCGAAACCGGTTTGCAAACCGTGGGCGATCTGATCCTGCAAATGAAATTAGACCCAGATTCGATCTGGAAACTGAGCGGTATGGGACCCAAAGCCATGGCAGAGTTGCAGCAGGCGTTGGATAAACTGCTGTCGCAACTGCCGCCGGCTGAAGAAGTTGCTATGGAAGCGCAAGCCGAAGTCGAAGAGGTGGTTGAAGCCGCCCCGCAACCGGTGGCGGAGGAAGCGCAAGCCGCCGCGGCTGAGGCTGAGGTCGTCGAAGCGCAGCCTGAGGTTGAACTGGAAGCGCCAGGCGAAGGCGAGGCTGTGTCCGAAATCGCGGAGGAGACCGCAGCGATCGAAGCGCAAGGTGTTGAAACCGCCGAATTGGAGATGGCGGCTGTGGGAGAAGCTGGCGAGGTGGCGCCTGAAGCCGAAGAGGAACTCGGCGCGTTCGATCAGTTGTTCTCTCTACGTCCTGAAGTAGTTGAGTTCGATATCGTCGAGGATGACGAAGAAGAGACAGACGAGCGCAAGAAAAAGCGCAAGAAGAAAAAGAAGTTTGTCGAGATGGAGTATGACCCAGACCGCAACGCCATGGTTGTGAAGAAAAAGCGCAAACGCGGCGATTTGGACTGGGATGAAAAATGGGACTACTGATCTATCCTGCATCAGGGAGATTAAGTGCCTAAGAAAAAAACTGTTCGTAGAAAACATTTGCCCCAACGGACATGTGTGGGCTGCAAGGAAGTCTTGCCGAAACGCACATTAATCCGTATTGTGCGCCAGGGCGAGGCGGTGCGGGTGGATCCAACCGGCAAAGCAGCCGGGCGCGGCGCTTACCTGCACAATCAGAAATCGTGCTGGGAGCGCGGCTTGAAAGGTGCGCTGGCCCACGCGCTGAAGACGGAGCTGACATCCGAGGATCGAAACGCCTTGCTGGCATTTATGGCCTCTTTACCCGAAGAGGCGACTGCGCAAGAGGAAGCGCAGCATGTTGGATAGGCTTCTCCGACGGATGGCTTGCGGTCAGCGGCCTCTGCCCCAATCAGCTTCTCCGCGGCGCAAGTTGGTTGAGGCAACCCTATCGGTTGTCTCGCCGCGGGATGATGTCCTGCCTGCCATGAACGAGTAGCAGACTTCAGGTTTTCTGGGTCGCTCATTGGGGCACGGACAGTTGAAATTATCAGGAGGTGCCAAATGAGCGATAATGTGCGTCGCGCCATTCCCATTGAACTTCCCCCAACGATTACAGTTCGGGATCTGGCTAAGGCCATACAATCCAGCCCTATTGATATCATCAAAAGTTTGATGGCCAATGGGGTGATGGCGAATATTAATCAGCAAATTGATTTTGATACGGCGGCGATCGTCGCCGCAGAAATGGGCTACGACGCCACGCTGGAGACCCCTGAAACGGCGGAAGAAGAGCAAGGCGAAATTCCTTTGTGGCGTCGGGTGATTGCTGGAGAGAATCCCGCCGACCTGGTTCCGCGTCCGCCTGTGGTGACGATTTTGGGACACGTGGATCATGGGAAAACAACTTTATTGGACGCCTTGCGGCAGACGCATGTGGCTGAAGGCGAGGTGGGCGGCATTACCCAGCATATTGGTGCCTATCAGGTGGAGCTAAAGGGTCGAACGATCACTTTTTTGGATACGCCCGGCCATGCAGCTTTTACCGCCATGCGCGCCCGCGGGGCGCAAGGCGCAGATATTGTTGTGTTGGTGGTCGCCGCCGATGACGGCGTGATGCCGCAGACGAAAGAGGCCATTGCGCACGCCAAAGCCGCCAAGGTGCCGATCATTGTGGCGATGAACAAAATAGATAAGCCGAACGCGGATCGCGAGCGCGTTAAGCAGCAATTGGCCGAGGTGGGTCTAGTGCCGGACGATTGGGACGGGGATACAATTGTGGTGCCGATTTCCGCCAAACGCATGATCGGCCTGGAGGATCTGCTGGAAGCCATTCTATTGGTGGCCGATAGCATGGATATCAAAGCCAACCCTAAAGGTCAGGTGATTGGCACGGTCATCGAAGCCGAGAGGGACCGCGCAAGAGGCGTGTTGGCGACTTTATTGGTGCAAAACGGCACCCTCAAGGTGGGCGATGTGGTCGTCGCGGGTACAGCCTATGGACGGCTGCGCGCCATGTTCGATTACCGTGGACGAAAACTGCACAAAGCTGGCCCTTCCACGCCGGTCTCTGTGATGGGCTTGAACGATGTCCCCGCGGCTGGGGAACCCTTCCAGGTGGTGGAATCGGAGCGCGAAGCGCGAGAGATCGTCTTCGAGCGCGCTCAGATGAGCCAGCAAGCCGCGGCAAGCGCCAAGAGCGCAGTGACCCTGGAGGAGTTGTTCAATCGTTTTCAGGCCGGCGAAGTGCGCGAGCTGCGCTTAATCATCAAGGCGGATGTGCAAGGTTCATTGGAACCTATTATTTCGTCGCTGAACGAGTTGAACAAGGGCGATATTAAGATCACCATTTTATACGCTGAAACGGGGAACATCGGCGAAAATGATGTGATGTTGGCTTCGGCTTCCAATGCAATCGTCATTGGCTTTAACGTCCAACCGGACCCCGCCGCTCGACGCCTGGCCGAATCTGAGGGCGTCTCCATTCGGATTTATGATATTATTTATCGCCTAACAGAAGATGTCGAGAAAGCCCTCAAGGGTATGTTGGAGCCTGAAGAAAAAGAGGTCGTCATCGGTCATGCAGAGGTGCGGGCTGTTTTCCCGATCCGAAAAGTTGGCAACATCGCCGGATGCCGCGTGTTGGACGGAGAAATTCGACGCTCGGCGCGCATCCGTGTGCTCCGTAATGGGCAGGTCGTCCACGAAGGCCCCATCGCCTCGCTCCGGCATTTACAAGAAGATGTGCGTGAGGTGCGGGCAGGTTTTGAATGCGGCGTCGGTTTGAAGGGATTTGACGACGTTCAAGTTGGCGACCGCCTGGAGTGTTATATACTTGAAAAAGTTGCTGTGGCTTAAAGGTTAGGCGAGGTATGGTTTCGAAATTGCGTTCGCAGCGCATTGCTGACCGCATACGCGAAGAATTATCGGAAATGCTGCTTCAAGAGGTGTCTGACCCGCGGTTAGTGGGCGTTTCGGTCACCGATGTGAGTGTAGATCGCGAACTGACCGTAGCGGATATCTATGTCTCGGCGTTGGAAGGCAGCGCTCGCTCGCAGGAAATCCTCGAAGGTTTGCAGCACGCCCAGGGATACTTGCGACGCGAATTGGCACAGCGTATCGAGTTGCGTGTTTTCCCGCGTTTGCGCTTTCGCTGGGATGCGACCTTTGAGCGCGCCGACCGCATCGAGCGGTTGATCGCCTCGCTGCATGAGGCTGAAGAAAAGACACAGTCTGCTCAGGGGGAGGATGCATCTCATGCCGCTGAATGAAGCTTTACTCTCCCAGTCCGCTCAACTTGTGCGAGGCGCTCAACGCTGCCTGGTGGTCAGCCACATTCGACCCGACGGAGATGCGATTGGCTCGTTATTGGGGCTGGGGTTGGCGCTTCAAGCAGCAGGTAAGCAGGTGCAGATGGTTTCCGAAGACGGCGTTCCGCCGCCTTATCGCCATTTGGAGGGCAGTCAGCAGGTGGTGCACAAACCGGATGGCGAATTCGATTTGACGATGGTTGTGGATTGTTCAGATCTGGAACGCGTTGGCGGGGCGCTGGGAGGAATTCATCAGCCGGACATCAATATAGATCACCATGCCACCAATTTGAATTTCGCCCGCATCAACCTGGTGGACATATCCGCGACGGCGACGACAGAGATCATCGCCGAAGCGCTGCCCGCCTGGGGATTGCCGCTGACGCAAGCGGTTGCCGCAGCGCTGTTAACCGGCTTGATCACAGACACGATTGGTTTTCGCACCGCGAACATGACGCCGCGCGCCTTGCGTTTGGCGGCGGACCTGATGGAAAAGGGCGCAGACTTGCCGGAATTGTATCGGCGGGCGCTGGTGAATCGTTCCTTTGAAGCCGTTCGCTTTTGGGGCGCCGGGCTATCACGTCTGGAGCGCAGCGACCGCCTGGTGTGGACGAAGTTAACTTTAGAGGATCGCCGCGCCGCGCAATACCCTGGACGCGACGACGCAGATTTGATCAATATCTTGAGCGCCGTAGATGGCGCAGACATTGCTATGATTTTTGTTGAACAACCCAATGGACGTGTAAAAGTAAGCTGGCGCGCCCAACCCGGCTATGACGTTTCGCAAATTGCGGTCAGCCTGGGCGGGGGAGGTCACTCTGCCGCTTCGGGCGCTGAAGTCGCTGGCGACATCAATGAAATTCAAACCAAGGTCGTAGAACTTACTCGTCCCTTGTTGAACGGAGGACACCGTGTACAATCAAAATGACTCTCCTTATTATCCATTAAAGGGCAAGGATGAAATGGATCGAGACAAGGAAAACGTAAAAAATGTAGTCTCAGGCGTATTGGTTGTTGATAAACCCATCGGCTTGACCTCGCACGACGTGGTGCAAATTATCCGTCGTGGCACAGGTATTCGCCGCGCCGGTCATACGGGGACTCTAGATCCACGTGCTTCGGGCGTCCTGGTGATCTTGATCGGTCCGGCAGTGCGCTTAAGCGAGTTCGTCTCTGCTTCGGATAAGCGTTATCAGGCGACGATCCACTTGGGTTCATCAACCGATACGTACGATTCGGAAGGCGAGATCGTTGAATCCAACACGCCGCGTGTTTCGGTGGATGAGATCAGCGAAGAATACTTTAACGAGGTATTACAACGTTTTGTGGGTGAGATCGAGCAGGTCCCGCCGCCCTATTCGGCTGTGAAAGTGCAGGGAAAGAAAGCCTATGAGATGGCGCGTGAAGGCGAAGAGGTGGATCTTTCGCCGCGTATCATCAAAGTTTACAGCCTGGATGTTTTGGAATGGGCGCCGCCGGAAGTAGTGATTGATGTTTACTGTTCATCCGGCACGTATGTACGCTCATTAGCAAACGACCTGGGCAAAGAGTTGGGCACTGGCGCTCATCTCGTGGGGTTGCGACGCACGAAAAGCGGACGATTTACGCTACGCGACGCAGTGCCGCTGCGCCGGCTGCAAGAAGCTTTCGACGCCGGCAATTGGTATCGGTATTTGATCCCTGCAGCGGAAGCTTTGGCAGATTGGCCGATGGTTGAGCTTGACGCAGACCAGGTGGAATTGATCCGTCACGGCCACCGCATCCCGGCAGAGCCAAATCAGAAGGGCTGGGCGCGGGCGATTACTCAACAGGGCGATCTGGTGGCGCTTTTGGAAGTGGATGAAGCCACACAGGAATGGCAGCCGCGTAAGGTGTTCTTCCAATCTTGATCTGTTCTCGCAGCCTACGCTATGCTCCATACCGACTCACTGGAAAGTCTCAGCCTGGAAGGCGCCTGGCTGACGATTGGATCATTTGATGGTGTTCATAGAGGGCATCAGGCAATCCTGCGCCAACTCGTCGCCGGGGCTCACGCGCAAAATGCTCCAGCCGTAGCACTGACTTTTTACCCCCATCCTGCGGTTGTCCTGCGCAATCGCACCGACCCATTCTACCTGACCTCGCCTGAGCAACGCGCCCGCTTGTTGGGCGAGCAGGGCGTGGATGTGGTGATTACCCATCCGTTTGATCGTCAGGTTGCCAGCCGTTCGGCGCGGGATTTCATCCGTGAATTGAAAGATCATCTCGGTTTTCGCAAATTATGTGTGGGGCCCGATTTTGCCATGGGGCACAACCGGGAAGGCAACGTGGCCATGCTACAACGCCTGGGCGATGAGTTCGATTATTCGATGAGCGTCATCCGCCCTATTCGCCTGAAGCGAGAGGTGGTTTCATCCAGCCGCATCCGAGCTGCGCTGAGGGAAGGGGATGTGAAAATTGCACGCCAGTTGCTTGGACGTCCGTATGCATTGGATGGCGTTGTAGCGCCCGGCGATGGGCGCGGACGCAGGATTGGCATCCCAACCGCTAACCTGGATGTCTGGCAAGAACAACTGATGCCCAAAACAGGGGTATATGCTTGCCTGGCGCGGGTGGGAGAGCGCCTGTTGCGTGCGGTGACCAATGTGGGCGTGCGCCCGACATTTAACGACCCAATTGCCATGCCCCGCGCCGAAACCCATCTGTTGGATTATCGCGGCGATCTCTATGGACAGCGCATAGAACTGCTCTTTATAGATCGGCTGCGAGATGAACAACGCTTCCCCGATGTGGATTCGTTAATTGCTCAAATTCATGCGGATATTCGTCGCGCACGACGAATATTGCGAGTAAAATTGTCGCATTGATCCTGACGGCTGTTCAGAGCGCATTCTCATGGGCGACTGTCTGAGCGTCGCTCTTTGCTAAAAATACCTGTCATTAGCGAGCGGGAGGCGGTATGAGGCAGTATCTGGATTTGCTTCAACATATTCTTGATCGCGGCGTCATCAAAGATGATCGCACCGGCACAGGAACGCTCTCGGTTTTTGGCTATCAAATGCGCTTCGACTTACAGCAAGGCTTCCCACTGCTGACCACTAAGAAGCTGCATCTTAAATCCATTATCTATGAATTGCTCTGGTTTTTGCGCGGCGATACCAATGTGCGGTTTTTGCAGGAAAACGGCGTGCACATTTGGGACGAATGGGCTGACGAACGGGGCGAACTGGGACCCGTCTATGGCAGCCAATGGCGTTCCTGGAAGACCGCCGACGGGCGCACGATTGATCAGATTGCTCAGGTGGTGCATCAAATTCAGACCAACCCAAACTCGCGGCGCTTGATTGTCAGCGCCTGGAACCCCGGCGAGGTGGAGTCCATGGCGCTGCCGCCCTGTCATGCGCTGTTTCAATTCTATGTGGCGCAGGGGAAGCTCTCGTGTCAGCTTTATCAGCGCTCGGCGGACGTGTTTTTGGGCGTACCGTTCAATATCGCTTCTTATGCGCTGCTGACCCTGATGATGGCGCAAGTGTGCAATTTACAACCTGGCGAGTTTGTGCATACGTTCGGCGATGTTCATCTATACCGCAATCACATTGAGCAGGCGCGTTTGCAACTCACCCGTCAGCCATATCCCTTGCCGCAAATGAAGCTCAACCCGCGGACGCGCTCGCTCTTTGATTTTCGCTACGAAGATTTCGAGCTGGTGAACTATCAGGCGCACCCGCACATCAAAGCGGAAGTATCAGTGTAGGGCGCGTTGTCTTTTTTTCAACCGATGTCGCTGTCAAAGATGTTGATTTCGCTAATTGTGGCCATGGATGAAAGCAGGGGAATTGGCAAAGATGGCAAGATTCCCTGGCGACTGCAAGCGGATCTGCGACGTTTTAAAGCGTTGACTATGGGACATCATCTGATTGTTGGACGAAAAACTTGGGAAACGATTGGGCGACCATTGCCGGGGCGCCAAATCGTGGTGCTTACCCGCCACCCCGATTATCGCCCGCAGAATTGCGCCGATTGTCTTACGGCGCGCTCGCTCACGCAGGCGTTGGAGATTGCGCGCGCCGCAGGGGACAAGGAGGCGTTTATCGGCGGCGGCGGCCAGATTTTTGCGCAGACGCTGCCGCTGGCGGAGCGAATTTACCTGACCACTGTTCACACCGACGCCGGCTGCGATGTATTTTTCCCCACCTTTGATCTGAGCGAGTGGATTGAGTTGGAACGCAGCGAACACCCTGCCGACTCAGAAAATGAATTTGCCTCCACGTATCGCCTGTTGCAGCGAGGATGATCTCAAAATCGCCCTTGACAAATTCATTCTTTTGCTTATAATCCCACCCAATCGCATCCAAAAAAGCTGTGAAGAGGACGAGTAAGCGCTGATACGGCGTTCCAGAGAGCGGGAGCAGGTGAGAGTCCCGCATGCACGACGGCGACGAATGGACCTCGGAGCTGCAGGGCGAACTTGCAATCCCATGCAACAGTAGCTTGCGCCGGAGTTGCCACCGTTATCAGGGCAAAGGGTATCGGATAGTCTTCTCGGATTTTCCCGTACCCGCAACGAGTGAGGCTGGCCTCCTTTCCCCTGTCGCATCACCGACAGGGTTTTTGTTTTCAAGCGAGCGTCGGCCTAACCGGGGTGGCACCACGGACTGCGCGTTCGTCCCCATTGGGGATGGGCGCGTTTTTATTTGGGTGATGGTCGTGTTACGGCTTTCACGAGCAGAAGGAATTTGATTAAGTCAAAATGATCTATCCTGATAATCGGAGGTGTAAGATGACAACCAATAATTCTCGAACCCGGTTCTTGCTCGGCGAGGCGGACCTGCCAAAGTTCTGGTACAACATCAACGCCGATATGCCCGTCCCGCCAGCGCCTGTGCTTCACCCACAGACGATGGAGCCGGTGACGCCGGATTTCCTTTCGGTGCTTTTCCCCATGGAGTTGATCCTTCAGGAAGTTAGCACAGAACGGTTCATCCCCATACCCGAAGAGGTGCGCGAAGTGTATAAGCTCTATCGGCCCACGCCGCTGCTGCGCGCCCGCCGCCTGGAAAAAATGCTGGATACTCCAGCGCACATTTACTATAAACACGAAGGCGTTTCGCCGGCGGGCAGTCACAAGCCAAACACCGCCATTGCCCAGGCTTTCTTCAATAAGATTTCTGGCACGCGGGCGTTGACCACCGAAACGGGCGCCGGGCAATGGGGTTCGGCGCTGGCTCTGGCAGGGAGCTTCTTCGATATAGACGTAGAAGTCTATATGGTCAAAGTGTCGTATAACCAGAAGCCCTATCGTCGCATTATGATGGAGACTTATGGGGCGAAGGTGTATGCCAGCCCTACCGACCGCACGCAATATGGGCGCAGCCTGTTGGCGCAAGACCCGGATAACCCCGGCTCGTTGGGCATTGCCATTTCAGAAGCGGTGGAGGCGGCAGCCACCTCTGGCGGAACCAAGAAATACAGCCTGGGTTCGGTGCTGAACCATGTGTTGACCCATCAGTCTGTGATCGGCGAAGAGGCGTTGAAGCAGATGGATCTGGCCGGTGAGTACCCGGATGTGGTGATCGGTTGCGTCGGTGGCGGATCCAACTTTGCCGGCATCGCTTATCCTTTCTTACGCATGAATCTGTTAGAAGGGAAGAAGACCCGTTTGTTGGCGGTTGAACCGACCGCTACTCCCTCCTTGACCAAAGGCGTATATACCTTTGATTACGGCGACACAGCCCGCATGGCGCCTATTGTTAAAATGTATACTCTGGGTCATGCGTTTGTCCCGCCGCCCATTCACGCCGGCGGTCTGCGCTATCACGGTATGGCTCCCAGCCTATGCGCCTTATATGACGCCGGTTATATTCAAGCGGTCGCTGCGCCGCAACTGGCGACCTTTGAAGCGGCGGTGCAATTTGCCCGCGCCGAAGGCATTATTCCCGCGCCTGAAAGCGCGCACGCCATTCGCGCCGCGATTGACGAGGCGCTGGACGCCAAAGTGAAAGGCGAGAAACGCGTCATTTTGTTCAATCTATCCGGTCATGGCAATTTTGATATGGCCGCCTATCAGGCGTACTTTAGCGGAAGCCTGCAGGATTATGAATACCCTGAAGAAGCGGTCAAAGCTGCAATGAACAGCCTGCCCAAGGTGCCAGAGATGGCGCAGGCTTAGCCAGATTGAATTCCCTGCTTTTCCTCCCAGCAACAAAAATCGCGGCGTCATACGTCGCGATTTTTGTTTCGGCTCATCGCCCGCGTCCTAGGCCGTATGCTTTTAGCACTGGCACAACAAACATAAATCCGGTATGCGGCTCGTCCAGATCCCCAATGATGCGTTGGGTGACTTTTGCCATTTCGTCCACCGTGGCTTCATCCTCGACGACGGAGAAAATGGTGCGATGCGGCTCCTCGCGCACGTCTAAAAAGTCTGCCAGCCGGGGCATTAACGGCATGTCGTCGCGCAAGCCAAGTTTTTTCAAACGTCCCAATCCGGTGCTTTCCAGGATGGTGGCGCCGGTAACGCCGATTTCTCGCCAGGATTCCAGCACATCCGGGCAGTCGTCAGGATCATCTACGATCAGAACAACCAAGTAGCTCATTCGCTCATATCTCCTGGGATGATCTCTTCTTTTTGGGTTTGTTTTTTCGCAGTTACAATAGGAGCAACCGGCAACGCTCCCCGGAAGGATGCTCGCAATAAGGGCGGAGTGAGCAGTGTGGTGATGATCACAACTCCCACCACTGCGGAGAAAATGGCTTCGTTGATGATCCCCTGCTTTATGCCGACAGAGGCGACGATCAACCCAACTTCGCCACGCGACATCATGCCCAAGCCGAGTTGTAACGCCTCGCGTCGGTTCAAACCGCCCAACAACCCGCCCGCGCCAGATCCGGCGACTTTACCAACTACCGCCGCCAGGGTCAATGCTAGGAACAACCACAGACTTTCGCCGGTCATATTGCGGATATTAGCCGTTAGCCCCACATCAATGAAGAAAATCGGAACGAATAAGCCGTATGCCAGGGCTACAATGCTGTTTTCAATGCGTTCTTTGACCGGGCTGCGGGCGAAGACCAGCCCTGCCACGAAGGCGCCGGTGATCGCGGCCATGCCGCCAAATTCTTCCGAAGCCCACCCATACAGGAAGATCGTTACAACTGTAAAAGCCGTCAACCCCTGGCTGATAGGGAGGTTATGAATGCGACGGCTCGCGCGTGGCAATATGAGCAATCCGATTCCGGCGGATGCGGTGAGAAAGATCACCATGCGCAAAACCACGATGAGGATGCGGGAAAGACCCGTGGGAGAGTCAGCGAAGGTAAGGGCGGTGAATATAGACAGACAAAGGACGACCAGGATGTCATCAAAAACCGCAGATCCCAAAAGGCTGAAACCCACTCGGCTGCGCAGCATGTTCAGTTCCATCAAGGTCTGTGCGGAAATACTTACGCTGGTCGCTGCCAGGATCAGACCAATAAAGAGAGCATTGACGACGCTCATGTCGAATGCCAACCCTGCGCCGGCGCCCAATGCGACGGGTAGGATTACACCCAGCGTTCCTGCCAAAGCTGCCACACGTCCAGTGTGCGCCAGGTCTTTGATGTCCAGTTCCAGTCCAGCCAGGAACATCAGCAACAAGACGCCGACTTCAGCGAACTCATGAATCACTTCTGGTAGATGGGTATCGGTGAAGTAAGCCAGGTGCAAAACGTCAAAAAGCGATGGGCCAAGCAAAATGCCTACAATCAATTCGCCAAGCACGGAGGGTTGACCCCAACGATAGCTAATGTAGCCGCCAATTTTGGCGGCGGCGATCAAGATTGCTAAAGCGAGCGAAAGTTGTAGAAAAGGAGTCATTGTTTTATTTCTGAGAATAACCCTTATTTAAAAATTTCGATGGTTAAGAATACCACATTGATTACGGGTAGAACGAGTTATTCGTGTGGTTTGATCTTTGGCAGTCGCGTACGCAGATCATCTCGCTGACCGGCTTTAATGGGGATGCCTATACGGTATGCAGCGGAAGCGATGGCATGAGAGACGGCTGGCGTGGCAAGCAGCAGCAACCCGATCAGAACTAACCCTTTTCCAACGCTCAACGGCGTCAGAAAAATCGCCGCCGCCAACAAGAACACCGCGCCCAGACTGCTGACTTTTCCGGTTGCGTGCAGGCGGGTGTACACATCTGGTAGCCGGAGCATACCCAGAATACCCAACATGGAAAACGCTGTTCCCAAAATCAGAAAAAGAGAACCTATTATTTGCGATATGGGGTACATATTTAGAACATCCTTTGATCAGCAACATATTTAGCCAGCGCCACACTGGCGATGGCGCTCAAGGTAGTCAAGCCTAAGGCGACATCTATAAACAGGCTATTTTCCTCCAGGATGGCGATCAGCACCAAAATCGCCAGAGTGAGGGTGGTGGTCACATCCAGCCCGATCAGCCGGTCAATAATGTTCTCGCCACGCCAAACCCGCCAGACGCAAACTAATACCATACCTATATGGACTATCAGAGCGCCCCAAACGATGAAGTTGAATGGTCCAGTCATCGGCTTTACTCGAATATCTTACTTAATAAATTGCGTCGCACTTCTTGCGCCTCGGCGATCAATTCCTCTGCCTGGCTGCTATCCAAACAATGGGCATACATTTGCCCCCGATGATCCATTTCAACGATTAATTCGCCAGGGGTGATGCTGATGGCGTGGGCGCTCAAAGCGATGGCTAGTTCGCTTTCACAACCCGAATCAATATGGATAATCCCTGGCTTGATCGGTAAACGGGGGTCCAGGAGTATCCGGCCTACCTGGATACTGCTTTTCCACAAGTCTGCCAGTAAAAAGATCAAATAGCCTGCGATCGCCGCCAAAGCAATCGGCAGGCGTCGCCATTGGATGGACAAATGCTGCGGTCGCACCAGACTGCTGATGCCTATCCCAATGATTACACTGAAAGCCAGGTTGACGGGTTCGAAGTTGCCAGTCATCAGTAGATAAACCACTGCCAATAGGAATGTCATTTGAATTGCGGAGTTGCGCGGACTCATCTTCAACCTCCAAAAACTGCCTGGATATATCTGCCTGGCTCTCCCATCCAATTGACAATTCTCATGGACAGGCTAATTAAAGGCTCGCTCCACAGACCGAATACCACACATCCACTCACCAGCAGCGCCGGCGCGATCAGCCGGTCGCCATCGGGCTTGGTTTTTACTCCTGAAGGAGGCATCTCCCACCAAATGCGCATGAAGGCGCGCAGGACATATATGAGGCTAAGCACGCTGGCTGCGCCAATCACCGCCAGCGCGGCGAACGCTTGAACTTCCAGGCCGCTTTTGAATAAAACTAATTTACTGATGAAACCATTGGTCGGCGGAACGCCAGCCAGCGCAATTCCGCCAACCAGGAATAACCCGCCAGCCAATGGACTGGCTTTGCCGATGCCTTCCAACACATTAAAAGCGGCGCTTTTTACTGTTGCGCGGCTGGCCATTGCGCCGGCAAGCATCAACATAGCCGACTTGATCAGACTGTGGTTGAAAGCGAAAACCAAAGCCGCAGCCAAAGACAGCGGAGTTCCCCAGCCAATGCCAACCAGGATAAATCCGATCTGGCCAATCGTGGAATAGGCTAACATACGCTTGAGATGATTTGCGCCAATGGCGCTGAACCCGCCCAAAAGAACCCCCACGCATCCCAGGACGATCAATGTTGAACGGATGAGGCCAGCTTGTTCGAGGAATAGCAGGCTGGTCATACGCAGAAAGCCATAGATTCCCAGCTTAACGATCACCGAGGACAGCATCGCCGATACAGCGGTTGGCGCGGCGGCATGGAAATCGGGCTGCCAGAAATGAAATGGGACGACCGCGCTTTTCACCATGAAGAATGCCAGCAGTAGAGCCATCGAGATCTGAGTCATCGGCAGATGGGGGGATGCTTGAATGCGGCGAGCTAAATCGGCAATATTCAAAGTCCCGTAACTGGCATACAACGCCCCACAAGCCAACAATAAAAATACAGACGCCAGCAGGCTGATGTAGAAGTATTTATATGCTGCCTCTACCCCGAAGCGGTCATCGGCGCTGGCGGTCAATAACGCCCCGGAGATCACCATTAGTTCGGCGAAGACGAACAAGTTGAACAGGTCTCCGGTTAGGAAGGAGCCGGTCAATCCGGCCGCCAGGATCAAGAACAAAGGATAAAACGCCGGATAGTGGACGCATTTATCGCGGCAGGCGACGGCGTACAACAATCCTGTGCTCAATACCGTCTGGCTCATTACCACCATGAAGGCGGATAACAGATCACCAACCAGGGTGATGCCCGCGGGAGCCGGCCACTGCCCGATTTGAACCACCACAGGCGACTCGTTGAAGGTATAGAGCAATAGGCCAATACTGGCGGCCAGGGCGGCGAGCATGGCGACGAGCGATAAACTGAATTGCAGACGGGCAAACTTGCGCAACAGCAGACCAAGCGCCGCCCCGCTTAACGGCAGAAGGATGGGTAATATCACCAGCCAACCGAGACTCAATGCTTCAACTCCTGTATGTGATCGGAATCGCTGCTCCGATAGCGCACCGAGATGATGTACAGCATAGCAAGCACGAAAGCAAATCCGCCCATGCTGATGACGATCGCGGTAAGCGCCAGAGCTTGCGGCGTCGGATCGCTAATCTGCCCTGATGATCCGGCATAGGCGGCGACTTCGCCGTTATATGCGCTCATGCTCAATAAAAACAGGTTCATGGCATTGGAAACGAGCACCAGTCCCATTACCGAACGGATGACATTGCGGCGCAGCAATTGGAAGATCCCCACTCCAAACAGCACTCCAATCGCCAATGCAGTCAATAAATTCATACACTCTCCTTCTCTATTTGCACCGGCTGCTCTTCCTGGATGGCTTGCAACAAGGCGTCGCTTTCTGGGTTGAGTTCTCTTGGTCGCCCCAGATTATCCAAGATATAGGTTGCCCCTCCTAAAACGGCGAGGCAGATGGCTACCTCGAAGATGAAAGCATTGCTCAAATAG
>DYGV01000095.1:6321-15104 GCA_020724505.1 Anaerolinea thermophila | reverse complement strand
GGGGCGCGGCTGCCGACAGAAGCGGAGTGGGAGAAGGCTGCCCGCGGCGGGTTGGCGGATGCGAAGTATCCTTGGGGGAATGAAGCGCCGGTGTGCAATGATAGTGCAAAAAATGGCGCTCAATTTTATAAATGTGTTTATGAAACCATTCCAGTTGGTGGTTTCGCTGCCAATGGCTACGGCTTGTTCGATATAGCCGGCAATGTCTGGGAGTGGGTGCAGGATTGGTATATGGGGGATTATTACAACCGTTCACAGTTCAGCAACCCAACCGGACCGAATTCGGGGCAACATCGTGTAGCGCGAGGTGGTGCTTGGAGTAGCACTGCGAACAACCTACGTGTTGCTGAGCGAGGCGATCTAACACCAAACATCTATAGCGCCGACATCGGTTTCCGTTGTGCACGTTCGCCGTGATCTGGGTCATTGCGAGATGCCTCAGGCGGCGAACCAAGGAACGCATGATACAATCAGCGCGAGGCAAAGACGCGTCTGGATATTTTGATGGTAGAGCGTGGGCTGGCGGAAAGTCGCTCGCTGGCACAGCGTTTGATCATGGCGGGGGAGGTGCGGGTAAATGGACAGATGGCGCTAAGGCCCGCCGCCCTGGTGGAGGAAGACGCCCAAATCACCCTGGAGCAACCGCCGCGCTTTGTTTCGCGCGGCGGTGAAAAGCTGGAAGCTGCGTTGAAGGCATTTCGGTTAGATGTGAGCGGCCTGGTTTGCGCAGACGTAGGCGCTTCAACCGGCGGATTTTGCGACTGTCTGTTGCAGAACGGCGCTCGGCGGGTCTATGCCATAGATGTCGGAAAGGGCATCCTGCACTGGAAGCTGCGCCAGGATGAGCGCGTGGTGGTTATGGAGGGGACCAACGCCCGCTATGTCGAACGCTTGCCGGAGGCGATTGACCTGGCGACTGTTGACGCCTCTTTTATCTCTTTGCGCCTCCTGCTGCCTGTGATTCGCAATTGGTTCGCCGCCGAGCCATTGACACCCAATCCGGCTTTCCCGGCGGTGGTGGCGCTGGTGAAACCGCAGTTCGAAGCCGGAAGGGCGCAGGTTGCCCGCGGCCAGGGCGTCATCCGCGATCCACACCTTCATCGCCAGGTGTTACGCGAGGTGTTGGAGTTTGCCGCTCGACACGGTTACACAGCGCGCGGGCTGATCCGCTCTCCGCTGTTAGGCCCCAAAGGCAACGTGGAATTTTTAGCCTGGTTGACGTTGAGCGCGCCAGAAAGCCACGCTCCGCCTGATGTGGATGATTTGATCGCCCAGGCTCAATCTTCGTAAAAGTCCACTAGGAACACATCCGGCGGACAGTAGATGCGCAGCGGAGGCTCGGCTGCGCCAATGCCCGCCGAGACGAACAAATGCGTATTGCCCACGCGGTAATGACCGTGATAAAACCTGCGACCGTAGCGCGAGGGGATAAATAGCGGACCAAAACCCGGCGCTTGAAATTGACCGGCGTGATAATGCCCGCTGAAGACAGCCGTCGCGCCCAACTGGCTGAGGCGATAGACGTGGTCGGCGGTGTGCGAAAGCGCCAGGATCAGGTCGCCGTTTTGCGTCGGGGGCGGGGAAAACGCGTCTGGGCTCCACGGTTCTTCGCAGCCGATGAGTAAAATATCTCGCCACCCATCCTGGGGAATGCGCCGCCAGCCGTTGCCGATCCATTCGATGCCCGATTGACGCAGCGTCTCTGCCACCTGTTCTGCGCCCGCCCAGTGATCATGATTGCCAAAGATAGCGTACATCCCCAGCCGACTGTGCAGCCGGCGCGCCAGGTCGGGCAACTGGTGAATGCCCTCCAGTTCGGTGATGAAATCGCCAGTGAATAAGATGAGATCCGCTTCGGCGCGCCGCACCTGTTCCATCACTTGCTGGTAATAACCCTGCGGCAGATGATGATTTAGGTGCAGGTCGCTCAAGTGTGCCACCCTCAGCCGTTTATCGCCTCCATGAAGAGATGCCCCAGCGTTGGGCGCTGGGGTCGAACTGCCATTGAGAGAGAGATGATATTGGCTGACCACCAGTTGCGTGGTGGTCAGTGGATGACGCAGGGAAAAGGCACCGCCGCTTTGACTCACAGGCGGAGCGCCGCGCAGTTGCCGCGCTCGCCAGCGGTGGACGAACTCTCCGACGAGCAGAATGATATAAGTCAGCAATATGATCCATCGCCCATAGATGCCGCCCCACCATGCCACTCCGCTAAAGAAGATCAAAAACAGCAGCAGAATGCCCCCAGCCAACACGGTTTTGAGGGTTTTGCGCCGCATGTAGCTTAATACGCGGTTGAGAAATGCCAGGAAGAGACCAAAACCCGCCGCCAGGCCTGCGATCAGAAAGATGAATTGCAACCCCATTTTCAGCTAATCCATCGGTATCCGCGCCTGGCGATTGAACCCCTCCCAGGCTTTTTGGTAAAGCCATCCTGGCGGGTTCAGCGCCGGCGTTTTGCGAACTCGATCCAGCCAGTTTGCTTCCGCCTGGCGAGCGGCGGAGAAACACTCTTCGGTGAAAGCGCGCCGCTTATCCACGGGCGCGGCTGCCAGCTCCAAAGCCCGACCAATGAATCTTTGCTCCAATTCATCGCGTTCGGTGCAATAAGCGGCGATTCGCCTCGGATAGTCCTGCAGGGTGAGGCGATGCAGGCGCTCATGCTGCCAGAACAGCGTTTCTGGATCATAAACGCCTTGAGGCGTCGCTCCCATCTCTGGCAAGCCGGAATCGATCCAGGCCGGCTTGAAAATGCTTGTGCATGGGGCGGCGGTGGCGGTGAAGAAATGGGTTGGGTGTTCGGGATGCAGATGGGATACCATCGAACCCACCGTTTGGTTCACGCGGATGGGACCAAAGCCGACGTGCATGCAGATTTCTGCGCCGCTAAGCCCTCGATCGGGCCGCCACTCGCTGCCCGCCGCCCCGTGATCGCGCAGGACGGACATCACCAGGCCTGGCGTGATCCGCCCGCGTTGAGCGTTGAGCAGCTCCGCCGATCGCTGGCAGCGATAGCGGCAGGCGCTGAAGCGCGTGTACAGAAAATCCGAGTAGCAGCGGGCAAAATCGAAATCGTCGCGGCTCTTGCACCAACCGCGTTCAACGGCGTAGGAGACCAGGTCTGGCGAGGCAATGTCCCATTCCTTGCGGATGGTGATGCCGTTGGAAATCGTGTAAACGCCATGCACTTCCAGCGCCGCCCAATGCCGGTCGGCGGTCTCTAACACCCAGGCTTGTTTTGCGTCGGCGATGATAAAGCTGTTGTGATAGTAAAAAGGATGCTGATAGCCGCAGTTGCCGCCCTGACCATGCTCTTCTAACAAGGCGGTCATCACCTGCAGAGCTTGATAAGCGTCGCGGCTGCGTTCCAGCCCCAGGCGCAGCAAGTCCATGCCGGTCATTGCCTCTGTCTTGATATAAGGGATGCGAGTGAAGACGGCTTCGTTGCCGATGGCAACGCCATGCTCGTTCACTCCCATTTCCGCCCCCCAAATGTTGAACGGCTTGGCGAGTAAAACAGCATAGGTGTGCTTGACCTGAGGAATTTCGATGTAAGTGAGGTGCACTCGACTGCCCTCGGCGTGATCCTGTGCCGGATAATACGCCAGATGATGCGCCTCATTCGGCTCGCGATCGGAATTCTTCCCAAATATGGTGACGCCACCCAACGCGGCTTCTCCTGTTACCACAACTGTATCACACATCAATCACGCTCCCATTCTTGTAGCAAAAAGGGGTGAATGTAAAGTCGCGCCTCAAGAATGATCCAATTATATCGTAAGGGCTACCAACCATTGAACTCAGAGGTGAACTTGCAACATTTAGCTGTGTTCACGCTCCTTTAGGGCAATTTCAATTCGGTTTCGCTATTGGCCAAATTTTGGGGTGCACTGCATAGTTTCAACCGCTAAAAACCCGGAATGAAGCCAAGCAAAACTGTGCTAAGTTTTTTCTTCCTCAGCAGTCGCCAGTGCCATGTGTTTGGCTAACGTTGCCTGCGCGTGTTCCACGATCCTTTGCATCAGGTCCGCAGAATCTCTGTCCGCCCGTAGTTGGGCTGCATTCAGCGGAGCGCCAAAAGACACGCGCGGGCGAAGATGATAGTCGCGCTGAAAGACCAACTGCTGGATTACCTGAATGAACTCGGCCAGCTTGCGCTGCCGCCAGGGTTCTTTTTGGAGACGCGCCAAAGGGTTGCGCAGGCAGCGCGGCGATAACACGCCGCTGACAATGGTGGTCAAAAGTCGGGTTTCGGGCACACGCTGCATGGCAAGCTCCAGGCTGCGTGACCATTCAGCCAGCTTTTGGCTGGCTCCCGGCAGGATGTCCGGGTCGGGATCAACCAACCCACTGGGAAAAATCAGCGCCGCCCCGCCTTCCCGCAAATGGCGGATCATGCCTCTCAGTGCTGCCATGCGTCCATCCACGCCGCGTCGGGTGTAAATCATGCGCTCATTGAGCGCCGGCAGGCGGTGGATAAAGGGGATGTCGCTCACTACAATCTTGACATCTTGGCGGGGGATGAGCGAGGCGATGAGCACTGAGTCGTATGCCCCTGGGTGATTGGAAGCAATCAGCAGCGGCCCTTCCGTGGGAATGTGTTCCACACCTCGCGCCTGTACACCCTTTACGAAGCGGGGCAACAAGCGACGCGCAGCTTCTGGCAAACCGAATTCAACGACATCCTGTTCAAAGCCGGCAGCCAGCCGGGCGAAGATTTGCGCCGGGCGCCAGAAGAGCGGCGTCAAAATACGGCGCAGCAGCCAACGATCCTGAAACCCAAAGGCAGCGAAGATCTCATCCAGAATGTAACCTCGTAGGTCCGGCAGGAGCGTCATTTCCATACGTAGCGCTCAACGTTTTTTGGACATACCAGATATTGGCACCAAAATTGCAACTCTATTAGCGGCGATTTCCGATGATGAATGGATAGGGCGATTGGCGCAATTTTACCAGGCTGCGCCTCGTCCAGTAGAGATTGAGCGAATGAAAAGAGTAACTGCGCAAATCCTGTTGATTTTGTTGATCCTGGCGCTGGCTTGCATGGCTTGTGTTGGCGGTGGAGGAGATGCGAACGGCGTCGGTAACGTTACGGGTTCAAGTCTTCAAGCCACCCAATCCGCTGGCGCCACTGCAACCTACGGCGCTCAGCAATTTCACCTTCAATTAACCGCAATCGCCGATCCCAGTCCTTGACCCAGTCAGTTCATATCATTGCCCGATTCCCCAGATCAATACGCTCCCATCCAAGCCGCCGGTAGCCAGCAACTGTCCATCGGGGTGAAACGCAGCGCAGGTTGCGCCGCCTGGGTGCGCAAACCTGGAGGTCGCTGGTTGTTGGCGGTGCACATCCCACAAGAACAGATTACCGTCTCCCCCAACCGAAGCCAGCAGATCGCCGTGAGAACTGAACACCACCTGCCAGATCAACGCCTGGTAAGTTTCCGGCCGTCCATTGTGACCGCTCAATATCACAGGCTGTGGATACTCCTCCTGCCCCGTTCGATAAGCTGTCTGCGGATCCCATAGCCGAATGCGATTATCGCTGCCACCGGATGCCAGCCAGCGCCCGTCGGGGCTGACCGCCAGGCTATATAGCGGAACATCAGCCGCCAGGGTTCCGGTGATGCGCTCCGTCCCGACTTCACGCAGACGAATACGGTCGCCGTTGGTCACTGCCAGGTTCTTGCCGTCTGGCAGGAAGGCGATGGATGGTACCGCAAATGTGCCTCCCACCATCAGGCCGATGTTTTCACCGCTTTCCAGCTTCCAAAAACGCGCCACGGCATCGTTGCCGCCCGAAGCCAGCAGCCAGTTTCCATCCGCTGGTGAAGGGCTGAACGCCGTCGTATTGACCCCTTTGCGGTGCGCCTGTTGAGACCAACGCGGCGGCGCATCTGCGCCTGCTGTCAGGTCCCCGAAAGACCACAGGCGCAGGTAGCCGTCGCGGCTGCCGGCTGCCAGCCACGTCCCGTCGGGGCTGAAGGCGATGCTGTGGGTCAGGCTGCCTATGCGCGTAGATGAAACGCGTTCCCAGTCCGCGGTGCGATATACGTACAAATGCTCGCCTGCCGAAATGACCAACCACTTTCCATCTGGCGACCAGGCAAGCGCCATCGCTAGCTCCCAGGGGCTAAATCGAATACGGGTCAAAGCTGTCAGGCGGGGCGCGGTTTGCGCCTCAATTCGTGGAGGCTGTGTGGGAAAGCGCGGAACATCTGATGCATTGGCGACGACGACCGCTGTAACCATCGCCTGGGTCGGGGTAAGTGAAGGCGTAATCAGCGCCGTGCGGGCAGAGGCTGTGGGGGATATGGGCGGAGGCGAAGCCGTGTTGAAGGTCTCGTCAGGCTGTGCCAGGTTGGCGTTGCAAGCTAACAAGCCTGAGATCAGGAAAAACGCCCACGTCCATCGCAACTCGGCGCGCATCTGTCTTGAAGCTGGGTGTTGCTTAGGGTCGGATGCCCCACAGGCGTATTGCGCCATCATAAGAAGCCGAAACCAGATACTGACTATCGGGAGAAAAGATGAGATGCGTCACCCCATGTTGATGACCCTCCAGGGTGCGCAGCAACTCCCCTGAGCTGGCGCTCCATAAACGCACCAGGCTGTTTTGATAGCTTCCCCCGGTCGCCACGATGCGCCCGTCGGGGCTGAACGTCAGGCTTTGGATCACCTCATCGCTTTGGAAAGAAACCAATCGGTTGCCGTCGCGCACATCCCACAGGTTCACTACGCCGTCGTAATGGCCGGATGCCAGGGTGAAACCATCCGGCGAGAAGGCTAAAGCGTTCACTGCCCCGGTGAAGGAGGTGGGCAGATTTAGAAACCATACCCTGTCCTTTAGATCGAACACACGGATGGCGTAGCGATCCGGCGATACCGCCAGGTAACGAGCGTCAGCCGAAAAAGCCAGCCCTTGAAGCGTCCCAGTTTGCAGCGTGCTGGAAATCGTCCAGCTCACAGGCAGCCACAGGTCAACGCTATTCTGGCTTGCCCTGGGATGAGAATACGCCACGGCAAGATATTGACTATCTGGCGAAAACGCTAAATTGGAGAGGGCGCGGTCGGTGCCATACATCACGCCCAGGGGTTTCCAGTCCGGGCCGCGCCAGATCTCTAATCCGCTGACATACCCTTCCTGCTCTGAACCGCGGCGGCTGCCGGCGATGAACCATAAACCGGAAGGATCAAAGGCGACATCTACCACGCTTTCCAGGCTCGGATGGAGCGAGCGGACGATCTGTCGTTGGGAGACATCGTAAAAATGCACCAGATTCTCCGTGGATACCACCAAAAATCGCCCGTCAGGCGTCCAGGCCAGATCCGTCACCGATGGTTCGTACCATTCAGCCAGCCCGGATACCTTGTTGGCTTCCTCCAGGGTGATGGGCGGCAAGGACGGTGGCAACGGCGTGCCAATCATCGCCAGGAGAAGCGGCGTAGGTGTGAAGGTGAGGGTTGGCGTGGGCGTGTCGGTGGGTGTTGGCGTTGGTAGCGGCGTGAAGGATGGCAGCGGTGTGACGCTGGGCGCCAGGGTGTACGTGGCTGTGGCGAGGCGAAGCGGCTGCGGAGAAATCTGCGCGCTGCTGCAGGCAGATAGGGCGAATGCCAGCATCGCCTGAACCGAGAGCATCCATCGTAAGATCATTGTCCTGTTTCGCCTGGCGTTGGTCATGCGCGCCCATTCCAAATGAGATGGGGTAATTTTAGCACCAGTTTACAAGAACAGCGCTTTCGTGGTATAAGAAGGCCTCAGTGGTACAATGTATTTCACCGTTACGTCCGACGTTTGTGTCGGATTTTGCCAATCTGATCTGTTGACAGGAACAGATTACATCGAGAATGTTCGGAAACCAACTTTTTACTCATCCCTTCGTTTCCCGCTCCCATGCTCATAGGGTTCGGGGTGGGAGTTCCGAATACTTTCAAACTGAGAGAACATGAAAAAAAAGGTAGCTCGTAAAAATCCCCCTGCAAGCAAATCGCAAGCAAGTGGAAACTCGAAGTCCATTCGAACCGCCAGTTTGCTTCAGCAGATTGGTTTGAATATGGTGATGGTCGGCTTGGTGGCGCTGCTGGCTTACCTGGCATGGCAACGGCTTACCGGGAGGCCCATGTTGAATATTTCTCTGGCTGGCGAAGAGCCGCAAGCTGCTGGCGGCGGCGCTCCGCAAGTTGCAGAGCTTTCAAACACCTTCACCGCTTCTCTGAATCCTTTGGCGCAGCCGCCATCTGCGATAGACAGCGTGGTGCGAAAGACCAATTTGAAGACCATTATCCCCTCTCGCCCGCGGGTGAATGTGATTACCTACACGGTTCAAACCGGCGATACGCTGTTCCTGATTGCACAAAACTTCGGCATTAAACCGGCTACGTTGCTGTTTGGTAACTACGCCGCCTTGCAAGATAACCCACACTTGCTCAAGCCCAAGCAAGTTTTGAACATTTTGCCCGTTGACGGCGCCTACTATGAATGGAAAGAGGGGGATAATCTGGTTGACGTCGCGGCATCTTTCAATGTTAACCCACAAGTGATCCTGGACTATCCGGGCAACTCCATTGATTTGACCACCACAGACATCACCGGGAAGGGGATCGCTCCGGGCACATGGCTGATTATCCCTGGTGGCACCCGACCAATTAGAGACTGGGGACCACCGGCGATTTCGCGCACCAACCCGGCTGTGGCGCGCTACTACGGCGAAGGCGCTTGCGGAAGCGTGTATTCCGGGGCCATCGGCACCGGGACGTTTATCTGGCCGACCACTGACCACACGATT
>DYGV01000095.1:0-6311 GCA_020724505.1 Anaerolinea thermophila | reverse complement strand
TTTCGGGTTACACGTTTGACTCTTCCACGCACCCGGCAGTGGATATCGGTGGGGCGGAGGGCAACCCCATTTACGCTACCGATAGTGGCGTAGTGGTGTTCGCCGGCTGGTCTTCCTACGGTTATGGTTATATGGTTGTCATTGATCATGGCAATGGCTGGCAGAGCGCCTACGCCCACTTGAGCGCTGTAGGCGTTTCGTGCGGACAGAGCGTGTACCAGGGCGGGTACATCGGCGCTCTGGGTAATACCGGCAATTCGAGCGGCCCGCACTTGCATTTCGAACTGTCTATCAACGGCGCAAAGGTCAATCCGTTGGATTATATTGGCTACTAAATGGCGGAGGGTGATATGAATCTGACCACTGTGACGATTGAAAAGCCGCTTGAACTCAATTTCATCCTGGGGCAGACTCACTTTATCAAGTCAGTGGAAGATATTCACGAAGCCCTGGTGAACACCGTGCCCGGCGTGAAATTCGGCCTGGCGTTCTGCGAAGCGTCTGGCAAGTGCCTGGTGCGCACCACTGGCACAGATGCGGAGTTAGTCAGACTGGCGGAGCAAAACGCGCTGGCGATTGGCGCCGGGCATAGTTTTATCCTCTTCTTGGGCGAAGGCTATTACCCGATTAATGTGTTGAACGTGGTCAAAAACGTGCCTGAGGTTTGCCACATTTTTTGCGCCACCGCCAACCCCACAGAGGTGATCATCGCCGAGACGGAGCAGGGGCGTGGCATCTTGGGCGTTATTGATGGTTTTCCGCCCCAAGGCGTTGAAGCAGAAGAGGATGTTGTCTGGCGCAAGGGTTTCCTGCGCATGATCGGTTATAAATTTTAGAAAATGTTCGGAAACTGTCTTTCTCACCCTTCCCTCACAGCCCCTCTTCCCGTCGGGAAGGAGGATGTGAAGGATGGTTGGCGTTTTTTAGGCGGTGAAGCCGCACCAAAAACACCAATTTCCTCTTTGCCCCGCCCTCTGGTGAACGGGGTTAGGGGTGGGGAAAATTTCCGAACGCCTTCTTATAGCCTTTCCATCTACCGATACGAGTTGTGGACAGATCGCTGCCGGTTGGCAAACTGCCTCCTACGCTATTGAAAAAGCTGTTGGGGCAAATTTCAACCCCCACGCCGCGCCTGGTGCTTGGTCCTGGTATAGGGCTGGACTGCGCGGTGGTGGAAGGCAGTGACGCGCTTCTGGTGTTGAAATCTGATCCGATTACCTTTGCCGTTGACGCCATTGGCTGGTACGCAGTTCAGATTAACGCCAACGACATCGCCACCACCGGCGCGACGCCGCGCTGGATGTTGGCGACCTTGCTGTTGCCCGAAGGGAAGGCCTCTGCCGAATTGGTGGAGCGCATCGCGGAGGATTTGGAGCGCGCTTGCCATTCCATTGGCGTGACGATTGTCGGGGGGCACACCGAAATTACCTCTGGAATTGATCGCCCAATTCTGGTGGGCGCGATGATTGGGGAGGTGGCGCGCGAGCGCCTGGTTACTCCCCGAGGCGCGCAGCCCGGCGACCGATTGTTGCTTACCAAGGGCGCGCCCATCGAAGCCACTGCCATTCTGGCGCGCGAATTCGGCGAGCGCCTGTTAGCGAGCGGCATGGTGGACGAGCGCGAGCTGGAGCGCGCCCGCGGTTTCCTTTATGACCCGGGCATCAGCGTCTTGCGAGATGCGCAAATCGCAATTCGCGCCGGGGAGGTTCACGCCATGCACGACCCCACAGAAGGTGGATTGCTCACTGCGCTCTGGGAACTGGCCGAGGCCAGCCAGCGTTCGCTCTGGGTGGATTTATCATCCGCGCCGGCACCGCCGCTTGCGCTGCGCATCTGCCAGGCGTTGGGGGTGGATCCGTTGGCTGCCATCGCCTCCGGCGCGTTGCTGCTTGCGGTTGCGCCCGCCGACGCCCAGGCTGTTCTTAATGCGTTGCTTGCCTCGGGTATAGATTGCGCCGAGATCGGTGCAGTGCTGGATGAACCCGGCGAACCGGCCGTTTGGAGCGGCGCGCCGCAATATCGGCAACTTCTTCCTTTACCCCAACGAGACGCTATTGCCAGTTTGTTCGAAACCTGAACCACATTACCCAAAGCTGAGGAAAAGGCAACATGAATGTTCTGGTCACCGGCGGCGCCGGGTATATTGGCAGCCACACCTGCTTCGAATTGTTGCAGGCAGGCTACGAAATCACCGTGGTAGATAATTTGGTCAATAGTAATCCCGAATCGCTGCGGCGAGTGCAGGAGTTGGCTGGAAAATCGTTGATCTTTGAGCAGGTGGATTTGCTCGATCGCGCGGCGCTGGAACGGGTCTTTCAGCGCCAACGTTTCGACGCGGTTATCCATTTTGCTGCCCTGAAGGCGCCGGCGGAGTCGGTCGCCAAGCCGTTGGCTTACTACCATAATAACCTCACCGGGACGTTGATCTTGCTCGAACTGATGGCGCAGTTTGGCGTAAAAGACCTGGTATATAGCTCCTCCGCTGCTGTTTACGGCGATGCAGAGCGCGTTCCGGTGTCCGAAGATGCGCCTTGTAAACCGCCCAATCCTTACGCTCGTACCAAATGGATGTGCGAATTGATCCTCAAAGACGTGCACGCCGCCGACCCGCAGTGGAATATCATCGTACTGCGCTATTTCAATCCGGTCGGAGCGCATCCCAGCGGTCGCATCGGCGAACACCCGTTGGGCATCCCCAACAACGTGATGCCGGTCATCAGTCAAACGGCGATCGGGCGATTGCCGGAACTAAAGATTTTCGGCAATGATTACCCAACCCCAGATGGCACCGGCGTGCGCGATTATATCCACGTTCTTGATCTGGCGCAGGGGCATCTGAAGGCGCTCGAAAAGCTGCCCACTCGTCCGGGCTTTGAGATTTATAACCTGGGAAATAATCGCGGCTATAGCGTGCTGGAGTTGGTGGCGATGTTCGAACGAGTCAGTGGACGCAAAATCCCCTATCGCTTTGTCGAACGGCGACCGGGCGATATTGCCATCAGCTTTGCCGACGCCGCCAAAGCCAATCGAGAGCTGGGTTGGCGCGGCGAGCGCGATCTGGAACAGATGTGCGCCGACGTATGGCGCTGGCAATTGAACAATCCTGAAGGGTATCCGGAGGTGTAGCAATTTATGGAATATCGCAATCTGGGGCGCACAGGTTTGAAGGTTTCCGAGCTTTGCCTGGGAAGTATGCAATTCGGCTGGTCGGCGGATGAAGCGCTTTCATACCGCATCCTGGACGAAGCGTTTGCCGCTGGCGTCAACTTCATTGATACTGCAGACATCTACTCGAACTGGGTCGAAGGCAATCCCGGAGGCGTCGCCGAGACCATCATCGGCCGCTGGATGAAACGCAGCCAGATCCCGCGCGATCAGGTGGTGATCGCCACGAAAGTACGCGGGCGGATGGGACCTGGTCCCAACGATGAGGGCCTTTCGCGCGCCCATATCTTCACCGCAGTCGAAAACTCTCTGCGTCGCCTGCAAACCGATTACATAGACTTGTATCAAACTCACTGGTACGACGCAGCTACTCCCATTGAAGAAACCCTGACCGCGTTGGACGATCTGGCGCGCCAGGGCAAGGTTCGTTATCTGGGCTGTTCGAATTATCCTGCCTGGAGGCTGACTGAAGCGCTCTGGACCTCCAGGCATTTGGGGCTGCAACGCTTCGATTCGCTCCAGCCGCACTATCATCTATTGCGCCGTGCCGAATTCGAGCGCGAACTGGCCGATGTCTGCCGCGCTTACGGCCTGGGCGTCATTCCATACAGTCCGTTGGCAGCCGGATTCTTGACCGGCAAATATCGCCGTGGGGAAACGGCGGATAGCGTGCGACAACGCAATGTGCAGCGCTATTTTTCTGAGAGCAACTTTGCCCTGTTGGATCGGATGGAAGAGATGGGGAAAGCTAAAGGCAACTACACCATTTCCCAAATGGCTCTGGCATGGCTGCTCAGCAACCCGCTCATCACCAGTCCCATCATCGGCCCGCGCACCGTCGAGCAGCTTCAGGATAATTTGGGCGCGGTCGGGTTGCGGTTGACTCCGGAGGAGAAACAGGTGTTGGATGAAGCCACTCAGTGGAAAGATTGACTCTCAGGAGTAGATAGATAAAAATGCATCCACAACAGCCGGGTCGTAGCGGGTGCCGCTCCCGGCGATGATTTCCTGGATTGCTTCCTGGGCTGTACTGCTATCATGATAGACGCGGTCGGTGGTCATGGCGTCAAAACCATCCACCACTGCCACGATGCGCGCTCCCAGAGGAATCTCTTCGCCCGCCAGGCCGTCTGGATACCCCTTGCCGTCCCAACGCTCGTGATGAGACCGGATGATAGGGATGGCGCCGCTCAGGAAGGGGATATTGCGGATCAAATCTGCACCAATTACCGTGTGCTGTTTCATCTCCGCCCATTCTTCATCCGTCAGCAGCCCAGGTTTGCTGAGGATGCTTTCACGGATGTAGATTTTACCAATATCGTGCAGAATCGCCCCGAAGCGCAGTGGGCGTAGTTGGGCGTCTGTCCAGCCCAGGCGTTCTGCCACCAGCAGCGCATATCGCATCACCCGTTCAACATGACCACGGGTATATTTATCGCGCAGTTCAATCGCGTTCGCCAGCATAATCAAGCTGGACTCATACGCCTGCTGCAATTGCGCCAGCATCAACTGCTGGCTGCGCTCCAGCCGTGAGCGGATCGTCGTCACCAACTCTTGGCGATCCACTGGCTTGACCAGGTAATCTTCAACCCCCAGTCGCTTGCTGGCAAAGACCGAGTCGCGGTCGCCCAGCGCGGTCAAGAAAATGAAAGGGATAGCCACCCACTCTGGCCGTGAACGAACGGCGTCGTAAAACGTGTAGCCGTCCATTTCTGGCATCGAAATATCGGAAAGAATGAGGTCAGGAGTAATATACTCCATCTGCTTGAGCGCCTCGCCCCCATGCGCTGCAGTGATTACCCGATAGCCTTCAGATTCTAGTAAGATTTGCAGTCCTTCACGCAGGATGTCATGATCTTCAACAATAAGTACGGTGAGGTCTGGCATGTTCGGCTCAGGCAAATGGGTTGGCGATGTTTCCCGTTCGTTAGGCGTTATAAACGAACTTCTACTCTTAACGAGTAGAGAGTTCTGCGGGCTCATCGAAGTATCAGTATATGAAAGCACAGAGATTCTATCACACGAACATTGGCTCTAAAACCCTTCTTATTCACACTTTAGAAAATCTCCCGCTTCTCTAACAAAAATGTAAGCTGAATTGGGTAGAATAGGGGGTGGAGGCAAACGGCAATGACAACGAAACCGATCATGGAAACAACCATCCAGACATTAGATTTGAATTTTCGCGGCCAGGCGGGGGCAATCGCCGCTTATTTGATCCCTCATGCGCATGGCGCAGTCTTGATCGAATGCGGCCCTGCGTCCACCCTTCCGGCGCTTGAAGCTGGTTTACAGGCTCATGGCTTGCAGGTGAGCGATGTCACAGATGTATTGCTCACCCACATTCATCTTGACCATGGCGGCGCAGCGGGTTGGCTGGCGCGCCGCGGGGCGCGCATTCATGTCCATCCGGTTGGCGCGCCGCACTTGCTCAACCCCGAAAAACTTCTCGCCAGCGCCGAACGCATTTATGGCGATAAAATGATCGAATTATGGGGCGAGTTTCTTCCTGTTCCTGCGGCGCGGTTATCGGTGGTCGAAGACAACCAGGTGATCGAAATCGAGGGGTTGCGATTCACCGCCCTGGATACGCCGGGGCATGCGTATCATCATCATGTTTATCTGTTTCAGGATGTATGTTTCAGTGGCGATATTGGCGGTGTGCGTATTGGCGGAGTGCGCCACCTGCGAATGCCGATGCCTCCACCGGAATTTCATCTTGAACTCTGGCGCGAGAGTTTGCAGCGATTACAAACCGCGTACACATTGGGCGATTTCAAACGCATTGCCCCCACCCATTTTGGCATCTACGATGACCCCGACTGGCATCTGAAAGCCGCGCAACAGGCTTTAGACGAGGTGGAGTATTGGATGTTGCAGGTGATGCCGCAAAACCCGCCCATAGAAGAGCTGACCGAATCATTTGTCGCCTGGGCGCGCGAGCGTTCGTTGAGATATGGCGTCAACCCGCAGTTATTGGATCCACTCGAAGCAGCTAACCCCTCCTGGATGTCTGCGTATGGCATTCAGCGTTATTGGCGCAAGGTACGCAATCCAACCTATTGACCTAAAGCCGTCCGCCCAGCGCAAGACATACTCGCGCTGGGCGGCGATCATTCATTAGGGTTGACTCAGACCCGCGAGAA
>DYGV01000001.1:65426-79360 GCA_020724505.1 Anaerolinea thermophila | reverse complement strand
TAGATCATGTTTCGAGTATTTAGATAGTGTCGCAAATCCTTATTTGTAGTGCTAGATATTTTATGCCACATCTTTGCTCTTGTTATAACTGCCAGTTGGTATCCAGCCCGTCGAGCTCGATAGCAGAAATCTACCTCTTCCCAGTAAATAAAGAAAGCAGGGTCAAACAATCCAATTTTTTCATACACTTCGTTGTGAATAAACATCGCACACCCACTAATAAAGTCAACCGGCAGCAGTAGAGGAACATTTTTGGGCATATTCTTGCCGTGATATAAGTTACGTGCCAGTAAAGTCCCCGGTATAATTCGGCTGCCCATATGCCAGATGACGTCTGGTTTTGAGTGATAAAAAATGACCGGAGATAATATATGATAGGATGGATCTATTTTGATTGCTTGTTCAAATTGGTCAAAGAAATCAGCCGCTACTAAGGTATCATTGTTCAAAAGCAATACCCATTCCGCCCCCATACGCGAAGCCATGTCGAACCCCAAATTGTTTCCACCGGTAAATCCCAAATTTTGGCGATTCTCTACCAATATCAGACGATCATCAAATGCTCCCCTCAGGGCAAGGACAGAATCATCCGTCGAGCCGTTATCAATTACTATAATTTGCTCTGGCTTAGCTCCTGCCTGTATTAACGATTGGATCAGGGCAATCGTGTCATCTTTAAGGTCTAGATTGATTATGACGATCATCAAATTAGAAATCATTTCATAAAACTTCCTATTTGGTAAAATCCACTATCTTATGAACACACTTTTCCTCACAGGGCGAGAGCTGGGCTATCAGCGAAACGAGGTTATTTTCAGGGCGCTGAAACGCTTTAGTTCGGTGCAAACCTTGAGCGTAAGTATTAGACCAAAATCTCTGCTGCTGAATAGCTTTAAAATAACACTAAGTAGCCTTCCAAAGATATTGTTCGACTCCTCGTTTGACTTAATTTTTGTGGGGTTCTATGGGCATTTGATGATGCTCCCCATTGGAATACTGGCTCGTAGCCCAGTTCTTTTTGATGCATTTGTTTCAACCTACGATACTCTAATCGAGGATAGACGAGTTGGTGCTCAACATCCCCTAATGGCGAAACTTACGCGTTGGCTTGATCGGACTGCATGCAATTTGGCAAATCATGTTCTTCTCGATACGCAACATCACGTTGCTTACTTTATCAACCAGTTCGGGCTAGAACACGTTGGTTTTTCAACAATACCTGTGGGATGCAATGAAGACATTTTCTATCCACGAGCCAATACAGGGAAGAAAAACTCGTTTCGCGTGCTGTATTATACTTCATATCTTCCTTTGCACGGGGTGGACGTTGTCTTGAAAGCTGCGGCAGAATTGAGGGATATTCCTGTCAATTTTCGATTAATCGGCTCCGGACAAACGTTTCTAAAAGCGAGGCAACTCGCCGCGCAATTGAAATTAAGTAGCGTTGAATTTATTCCCCCGGTTCCTGTGGAACAACTGGCGAATGAGATTGCTGCCGCAGATATTTGCCTGGGCGGACATTTCGGATCAAGCCCTAAAGCCAGCCGCGTAATACCTGGGAAAGTTTATCAAATCCTCGCTATGGCACGACCACTTATTGCATCGGATACACCGGCTAACAGAGAGCTTCTAAGCCATGTAATCACAGCCTATTTATGCCGCCCTAATGATCCAATAAGTTTAGCCGAAGGAATTAAAACCATGATTGAGGACCACACCTTATGTGAGCGTATCGCTCATAACGGCTACCAACTCTTCCATGAACGGTGTAGCGAAGCCGTGATTACCGATCAGTTGCAAAATATCCTAGCAAAGTTAATTTCCTGACCAGGAACAAGTTGGCTTTTATGCAACTTGAGACAATCAAATCATTCACATATGGCTGATGAAGTTGCTATATACTTCCTCCAAGTTGCTCAACAATCTTTCCGCGTTGAAGTTTTGCATAACATAGTCTCTACCATCTCTTCCTAACTTTCTTCGCAATTCCGTATCTTCCAATAAGCGATCTATCGCAGAGGCTAATTCATCCGAATTTCCTGGCGAAACAAATAAACCACCTGGTCCTACCACTTCCTTCACTGATCCTGCGTTAGCAGCCACAACCGGGGTCCCACAAGCCAGCGATTCTGCTAATGGCAAGCCAAATCCCTCCAATAGCGAAGGGGAAGCATATACATCCGCCATCGAGTAAAACTCAGGCATGCTCTCATCTGGGACAAACCCCACCTGTACAATCCGTTCCTCTATTGGCCCTGCCATGGATAAAACGTAATTGCGATAGGCTTCATTCTGCCAGCGGCCAGCAATAACTAAATATGGCTTGTGTTTCATTCTCTGCAGCGCTTGAATCAAAAACTCGAGACCTTTCCTGGGGGTGATAAAAGCAGCTAAAAAGATAACCGGAGCATCTTTCGGTATGCCTAATTGAGACTTCAGATAGTCAGTGCTCTTCACAGGTCTAAACGAATGGGCATCAACCAGATGATGCGCTATAGAAATTTTCTCCCTGGACACCCTATATTCCTGACAATAGTGATCCTTAATCGTTGTACTCATTGCCACTAAAGCATCCGCTTTATTAAGAGAGGGGATTTCTGCCAACCGCATTGCTGCCTGATAATAGATATAATAAACAGCTCTATTTAGGTGGCCCCTTTGCTGCTGAAATCTCAATGACTCTAAACGTTGGCGGAATGAATGTTGTAATGATGCAATGAACCGGCCCGAATAAGCGTATGCAAAACTAACTTCCCAAAAATGCACCACAGAAGAAGCATCCCGAATTTGGTTCACAATCATCGCGGCGCGTAGCGCATATCCAATCCAGTTAGTTTTCCCAAGCGGTAAGCGAATAACTCGCAGATTGGGATGAAGTATGTCTTCAACCGTATTTTTATTCCCTGCTGCAATAACTGTAACCGAATGATGTCCTTGATTCAGTAGTAATGAAACAAGTCTTTCCCCACTAATATCAAAGCCGGACATCCGTAACGGCGAAAAGCCCAATGTCACAAAAATGATCTTCATGAATCTCCAGCCTCGCCTATTGCAAATCTCACCAGAAAACGATCGTGATAACAGCCTCAAGCATAAATCCACTCTTATCTTACAATAATCGGTATTGACACAGTGAAAATCGCTTGATAGAGTAGCGCCTTCTGAGATGGTTGATTCTTACTCTTTCCTCCTAGCAGGATCAGATTTGCTCCCTGGTTTGTCAAGCCAATAAATTCGCCCATGTCTTTAGGCAGGTCCTCAATCATACTCCACTCGCGCGTCTGTTCAAGAAACACCAGAGCAAGATATTGGCGCCCTTCTTCACCGCTCCCACCCAATACGTACACAATATCCGCGATGCTCGTCACACCCATGGCATAGATCTTCTCCGGCATGCTTGGCGCTTCTTGCCATGCTGAGGATGCGCTGTTCTTTTCTTGATCTGGCAAATAGACCTGGCTGATGTCTAAAGCTCTTTGACCATCATAACCGCCCAGAACGTAAATCTTGCGCCCAACGACGACGGCGCCTGAGTAAGCCCTGGCGACGGACATGGGCGGTTTCTCCTGCCACACATCTTGCTGTGGATCATACGCATATACAGTTGAATACACCTGTTCCCCATCCCAGCCACCAAACAGATATAACTTTCCCTCGAATGCCGCCAGTGCATAGGCGCTGACCGGCGCAGGAAGTTTTGCCCCTTGCTGCCATTGATCGTTCACCGGGTCATAGATTTCTAGCGCATCCGTGACTTTTCCAGAAGCCAGCCTGCCACCAGGCACGTAGATCTTGCCTCCGATGACCGCAGCGTTGATTTCATAGACCGGAGTGGGTTTGTCGGTGGCAGATTTCCAGGTTTTATCACGAAAATCGTAGCGCTCCACGGCTGCAGTCACACCCTCTGCTGTGTGACCACCAATGGCAAACACAAAGTCGCCGTAAGAAGCCGCCGCCAATCCGTAACGCGCGGTGGGCATGGGCGCCAACGCTTGCCAGCGCTGCGGCGTTGAGCTGATCGCGCTGCTTCCCGGCAACGCCGCACGCCGTGCTATGAACTGGTAATAAAGTGCCGCTGCCAGGGTTAACCCCAGCAACATTCCGGCTACGAAAACCCAGAGGGGAATCTTGCGCTGCTCCACGCCTTTGACTGCACCCAAATCCGCAACTGTCGTTTCCCCCTGCTCGGCTTTCGCTTGCGATGGAACCAGTCCGGCATTCACCGCATACATGGCCGCTTCGGTGCGTGAACTGACCGCGATCTTGGCGAAGATGTTACGCAAATGTACTTTGACCGTATTTGCGCTGATGAAGAGTTTTTGAGCGATTTCCTTGTTGCTGGCCCCGGTGGCTAACAGACGCAAGATTTCCAGTTCTCGCTCGCTGAGTTCATCTCCGCTGGCTGGCATCCTGACACCAAATGGTTCGAATGGGCTGCATATCGAGTGGCTTCGGGCGCAATTATAACATAGCGGCTTATTGGACTTTTTCTCTTGAGCGTTCGTCCTATGTTATCTTTGTTCCGGGGAGGCTCATTTCAAGCCGCGCGGGAATGGCTGAGAGGTGGGTGAACACGAGTATAATTCCAACGAGTTGAAACTTGGGAGCGCCATACGATTTGTTGCTTCGCATTCGATTAGCTCTGGCATCGCCGGATGGACTGCGGCGGCTGGTGGATTTTATTTCTTCGCAAGCGCTGAGGTTTCTTCCGGCGGCCTGGCGAAAGGTGATATTTGCCGGCCACGAATACGATTGCAATATTTGTGAGAGTCAACTGCGGGGCTTTCTCACGTTACACCGCCCTTACAACCATTGGTGTCCGATATGTTGGTCGTTACAGAGGCATCGCCTGGTGTGGATATTTTTCCAACGCCGATTGTTCCCGTTCTATGGCTCTCGGAACCACGTAAAGATGTCACACGACGCCCCAGAACCCGCTCTGGAGGCAAAATTCCGCCGCCTGCCGTGGCTGGATTATCTCAGCGTCGACCTGTATAACTCACGCGCCATGTTGCAAATGGATATTTGTAACATCCAGTTCCCCGATGAGCAGTTCGATCTCATTTATTGCAGTCATGTACTTGAACATGTAAAAGATGATCTTCAGGCGCTGCGCGAATTTTATCGCGTGCTGAAAACGGGCGGGCAGGCTGTGATCTTAGCGCCTATCACCAGCCCGCGCACCATTTCCGATCCGAGCGTCGCCGATCCGTTGGAGAGAGAACGCCTCTTCGGTCAGCACGATCATGTGCGCCATTACGGCCGGGATTTTATCCAACGCGTCGAACAGGCTGGATTTCGAGTCAAAGTGATCCGGCGGGCTGAGCTGGCTGGCGACGAAGAGGCAAAGCGTTTTGGCCTGGAGTTGGAAGAGACGATTTTTCTGTGCGAGAAACTCGCCGACAGCCATGACTTATTGAACCACAAGTCTTAAGCGACGATTTCGCCATCTTTTAGGGCGATTACCCGCTTTGCTCGCGCTGCCAATTCATCATCATGGGTGACCATTAATACGGTTTTACCGTTATCGGCTAAAGACTGCAAAAGACTAAACACCTGTTCTGCAGTGCGTGAGTCCAGGTTGCCAGTAGGCTCATCGGTAAGGATTATTTGCGGGTCATTGGCCAGGGCGCGGGCAATGGCTGCGCTTTGCTGTTGCCCGCCAGAGAGTTGGCTGGGTAGGTAATCAGCGTATTCGGCGATGCCAACCAGTTCTAACAGCGCCCGGGCGCGCTGATCACGCTCTGCCGGCGTGAAAAGATTGCAAAAGTCCATCGGCAAACGCACATTCTCCAACACTGTCAGGGTGGGTAAAAGCTGAAAGAATTGGAACACAATGCCCAACGATGCGCCGCGCCAGGCAGCCAGTTCGCCCTCATCCAGACGGTGGACGGGCGCGCCGGCGACGATCACCTCGCCAGAGGTGGGGCGATCAATGCCGGCCAGCACGTTGATCAGAGTTGTCTTGCCGCTTCCCGATTTGCCCACAATGGCGGCAAACTCGCCGTGTTCAATCGTCAAATCAATGCCTTTCAATGCGGTGAACTTCCCTGCGCCAGACTCATAAATCTTATATACCTGATGGAGTTCAATCAGCGGCGAGTTTTGCGGCGTCGCGATAGAGCGAATGGATACAGATTGCGGCTTCAGTATTGCTTCATTCATAATTCAAAACCTCGCGCACTGTCAGACGCACTGCATCCCGCGCCGGCGCCAGGCTGGCCAAAACGCCGATTAAGATCACTACCGCCAACCAGACACCCAAACCGGCGAAGGAATATTGAAAGGTTGGGCGGGTGTCAAATGCAACTGAAACCACCGCCTCCGAGAGCAAGCGTCCAACCGGGTAAGAAATCAACGCGCTAAAGACCCAACTCAACAAGGCAACCGCAGTTCCTTCGACAACCACCACCTGGCGCACCGAACGATGCGACGCGCCAACAGCCCGCAGTACGCCAATCTCACGCGTGCGTTCCAGAATATTCAACCCCATCGCGCCGGTCAACCCCAAGCCGCCGATCGCAGCCAAAATGCCGGCTACCAACAACAGAATGATGAGCAAAATATTGAACGCTTTTGCCATGGCGTCAAATATTTCATGCCGGGTGCGACTGCTGCTCTGACTCAATTGGGCGTTTTCAAAACGCTTCTCCAATTTTTTACCGATAAGGCTCTGTTCCGCAGGCTGGCTGAACGCGCCTGGGGTCGCCAGAACGCGCACGCTATCCACTTGATTTCGCCGACCGGTCAGACGGGTGAGTTGGTCATAATCCATGTAGATGCGCGCGCCAGACATGTGCTTCGAAACGACGCCCACCACTTCCAGGGTTCGCTTCTGACCGTTGATCTTGACTTCCACCGAATCGCCCACCCGCAGATGGGGTACTTTGGCAAGCAAATCCTCATTCACAACCACCTTGCCGTTATCGCCGACTTGCAGCCAGCGTCCTTGAACCAGCCGTGGCTGGATCGTCTGCGAGTGGAGTGGTAAGCCCACAAATTCGATGCGATCGCTCTCACGTCCATCAGCATAGACGATCACACCGTTAGCGCTTGCCCAACCCTCGGCGACCTTCACATCGGGGATGCGCAGCGCTTCACGCTCTACCGTATATTTATTCGCGCCGCCTGGGATGCTGATAGATGCGTCGAAGGCAATATATCGCCCCAACTCGTCTATCTGACGGCGGATGGTAGCGTAGGAGCTGAACACCGCCATAAACATCGCTCCAGCAATAGTTAAAGTAGCCAGGGTAAAACCCAGGCGAGACTTATTGCGGAAGGTATTACGCAGAGAGAGCGAGATGGGCGGAGCAATGGCGCGAATGCGCGCCAGTTGACGCAGCAACCATCCCTTCTGAGGTTCGCCGCTGCCCAGACCGTTTTGGTAAATTGCATCGTAAACAGATAGCCGTGAACTGCGTAAGACGGGAAAGAGCGCCGCGACAAGTGGCATTGCCAGCCCCAGTCCAGCCTGGAGCAAGAAGACATCTACGGGCAGGTTCACCTTGCTGATATTAAAATTCAGAAAATCGGCGGCGATTGCCATCAGACCCGCCGCGCCTGCAAGCCCTAAAGGGAGTGCTACCAAGAGGCCGAGCATGCTGAGCGCCAATACATACGCCAGATACATTTGTGCTATCTGTCGGCGGGTGGCGCCAACCGAGCGCATAATACCTATCTGTCGAGTTTGCTGCATGAGAACAGCCGAAATCGTGTTCACGACCAGACCAATGCTAAGCAAAACGCCCAGCACGCTCATCACCTGCAGCACCAGCAGCACTCCATCTATTTGCTTGCGTGCCCAGAAATCGCCAGGATCTGGTTCGCCGCGCACCTGCATCGCGCCCACATGGTAACCGCCGGGCTCGATAATACGATCACGCGCTTGTGCGCCTACCTGTAATACACCCGTTGCATCTTGATGGGCGTCGGCGACGATCAATAACAACTGGTTGTAAAAGGGTTGTTCCCCCATCCACTCCAGCGTGGTCATGGCAACGTAGCCCTGCACCTCAGCGGTGATCGAATAAGGCTGGATGGTCATATCGTGGACGATCCCATCAATGGTCAATGTATAACGTTTGCCGTTTTCCATCTCTACAATGAAGGGGTCGCCTAGGTGCAGATTTAAGCGGTGGGCCGCGTTGCGCTCGATCAAGATGCCGCGTAAAGAGGGCGCTCCAGCGCCTTGTTCAATTACAAAGCGATTTATGTTCGCTTCGTCAAAGTCCGGCGAAGCCAGTAGATTCAAATCCTTACGCGCTCCCTTGCCATCATAAGTGAAAGCGGAAACGCTGCGCAACGCTTCCGCCTCCGCGACCTCGCGCATAGCTTCAACATCCTGGGCTAGTTTTTCTGGAAATGGGGAGATATAGAGCGCCAGGTGGGCTGGATTGCGCGCGGCATATTGACCGAACATGTCGCGTTTCATCATACGCACGGTGTTAAAGATCATCCCCACAGCGGCCACGCCGATGGCGAGGGTGAAAATAACCAACAGAGAGCGGGGTTTGTTATCCCAAATATCGCGGAGAATTTTACTTAGACGGGCGTTCAAGCTCATAATTGGTTCCCTCGCGTCATTGAGAGAGAGGCATTGAGGTTGGTGGAGACTGCTCTTGGAGACGCATCAATCGAACCAGAGGAGATGATTTGACCATCGGCAATTTCGATCTCTCGGCTTGCGCGAGCAGCTACATTCTTATCGTGCGTTACGATCAGCAACGTCTTTCCCTGGGTGTTTAAAAAGGAGAATAAATCCAATATTTCATTGCTGGTGCGCGAATCAAGGTTGCCAGTAGGTTCATCCGCGACAAGGATGGGAGGGTCATTCGCCAGTGCGCGGGCAATAGCGACACGTTGCTGCTGACCGCCCGAAATCTCTGCTGGTCGTTTGTGCGTGTGACCCCCCAATCCCACGTGTTCGAGCAGATTCAGCGCGCGCTGCCGGCGTTCTTTAGGCGTGTATAACCCCAGAAATTCCATGGGCATCATCACATTCTGCACCAGATCAATTGAAGGTAAAAGTTGGAAAAATTGGAACACTACCCCCAGATTTTTACCGCGCCAGCGCGCTAGCTCATCTTCGCTAAGCTGATGAACAGCAACGCCGGCGACCCAAATTTCACCTTGATCGGGGCGATCAATGCCAACGATCATATTCACCAGTGTGGACTTTCCTGCTCCGGATTTGCCGCGCACGACGGCGAACTCGCCGGGCGAGATGGATAAATTCACCCCCCTCAAAGCGGGCGTGCGACCAGCCGGGGTGATATAGCTTTTGCTAAGACTTCGCAACTCAATCAATGCACCTTCGCTGGCGTGAATGCTTTGCCTGGATGTCGCCGATGAATATTTCACAGATGAGAAAACTCCCAGGTAGGGTTAATTTGCACTTAATTTGTAATATATAAAGAACAATATGATATATTATGTATCAAATCATCCGGCGTGACAGTATATCACAGGATTTATAATTGGCAAGGATATTTTGCATAATGGTTAGGTTAGAAAATTCGCCCTATTCTCAGGCGATGAAGGGCAGCTATGGACAGAATCGACCGGCGGGTTAAGCGAACTCAAAAACTGCTACAAAAAGCTCTAATTGCACTTACATTGGAAAAAGGTTATGACCACGTGACCATTCGCGACATCACCGACCGCGCCGATGTGGGTTACGCAACCTTCTTCCGTCACTATCCAGACAAGGATCATCTTCTCGAAGACATTTTAGAGGCGATGAAAGATGAGTTCCTCCGCTTGTTGGCGCCTTACTCGATCATCACTGACCCGCAAAAGACCGGCGCGCTGATCTTCGAGTATGTTCAGGCTAATCAGGAGCTTTGCCAGGTGCTACTCAACAGCACCGACACAATGTCGGTGCTCAAGCCGGTGCAAAAGATCGGCTTGCAAGAAGAGAGGCTCATCTATAACCACCCTAACCGTTCAGGCGAAGGCGTTGTGCCGAAAGAGATCGCGATCCACCATCTGATGACTTCGCTGGTGATGCTGATCCGTTGGTGGCTGGAGAATGACATGCCTTATCCCCCGGAGCGCATGGGGCAGATCGCCGCTGAGCTGATTATTCTGCCCACGTTGAAGGCGATGCAGTGAGAGATGCTGATTGCTAAGTGGGTTGTTTGAACAGTAATTCCACAGACAGAATGCGAAATTTGATTGCCTTACTTCTTGTATGGATGTTTTTTGCATTGATCCATGAAGGCGCTCATGCTGCGACTGCCATGGCACTGGATGAGTACGCGGGCTTTCATGTCAGAGGCTTTGGATTGGAAGTTACTTTTAAGACCTCGTTGGATGAGCGATCTGGCTTCAAATGGACGCTGATTTCAGGGACGAGCAACCTCATCACCATCGCCCTGGGCTATGGTTGTTATGCTATTCGTCGTCGCTTTATCAGTTCGCGCCATCTGATCGTTGTTGCCCTGGGCTATTGGCTTTGCATACTCTTTCTCACACTTGATCCATTGAATCTAATAATTGGTCCATTCATCTATGGTGGCGACGCTATGGGCATCGCTGCAGGCCTAAATGTCAGTCCACGGCTGATACAGGGAGCGTCCCTGCTAATCTTTCTAATCAACCGAGAGATTGTAGCCCATAGGGTCTTACCAGATTTTGGCATCAGCACTCGGCATCCGCTGTTCCGTCCCTGGTTGCCCGTGCGCACCAGTACTTCTCCCAAAAAGCAGGGATGAGCATTTTTCTTGTTTTTTCGTCTGTTATCCAATGATACTATTAAAGGCTTGGCTGATTTCCTCGAATGAGGGTAATTGCATTGATTTTTAGTTCGGGAATATAGGTTTACGCCATTTTATGGAGAATTGCCTTGAGCGATCTTTGTTTGGCCTTGAATGAGAAATTAGATACCTATGCTTTGTGATATCCCCACTTCCAATACTGACGACGTAACCCGCTTGCCAGAAGAAAATTTCTACGCAATGTTTCGCAGTATGGCGCAGGCACTGGCTGGCGAGTGTGAAGAAGGCGCTCAAATCAGTCGTTTCTATTCCTGGCCTGATAACCCCATTTTCAAGGGTGTCTTTCGAACGCGCATTGCTGCTGAGGAAGCAGATTCGAAAATCGAAGAGACCATTGCCTGGTTCAAAGCGCGCCGCGCCTCTTCCTTCTTTTGGTGGACGGATGCGGAAATGCAACCCTCTGATATGGCTGACCATTTGCGCGCCCAAGGCTTGTTTCTCATGGACAAAGATTCCGCTGCTATGGTCGCTGAGCTTGATCAAATTTCACTAGAGGACACACCTCCTTCTGGTTTGAGCGTTTCGCTTGTGGAGACGGAGAATGAATTGCTTCAATGGAAGCAAGTATTCAAATACTCGTTCGGCGCGCCGGATCACGCCGGGCAGGCATGGGTAGAGGCGACCCGCGTGGCAGGGTTAGGGCAGGCTCCGTGGAAATTGCTCTTAGCGACGATCCATGGGAAAGCTATCGGCAGTGGTCTGTTGTTCTTTGGCGCAGGCGTTGCCGGTTTACATGGTTTAGCAGTATTACCCGCGTATCGTGGTCGAGGTTTGGGCAGGTATCTACAACTTGAACGTTTACGCATAGCGCGTGAGTGGGGGTGTCGTTATGCTGTGACCATTGTCGCGCCTTCCGCATATACAACAACCTGCAGATCGGGTTTTCGAGACACTGGTCGGCGTTTGAGTTGCTACTTGTGGGTAGGGCGTTCATAGAGGAAAGCGAGGGCGGCCGTTCTGGCGAATGAAATACTTGCTGAATAGGTCTGCAAGTATAGGCGAAACGACCTGCCTTCGATGCGATTTTATCCATGCGATTGGGGGAAGGCAGCTCTTATCAGATGCGGGCATTGAAGCGGCATGATGATCTGACTGAAGATATCCGAGCACTGGAGAAGCATATAGCTGAGCACTTACAACAATCACGAAAATGAAGGCTCAGGCGAGCAGCTAAGAAAGAGCCCACCGCGGGCTTGAAGTTGTGCGGTGGGCATAAAACAGTCGGGGCGGGCGGATTTGAACCGCCGTCCTCACGGACCCGAACCGTGCGCTCTAACCGGGCTGAGCCACGCCCCGATATTTCACTCTTGTTTTCCCCGTAATCATCAAAACATGCAGGGGACAATGACAGCGGCGTTGCCGCCGCCGAAGCAGTCGGTATTGTACTTGAGGCTGCATTAAATGTCAACATTGTGATTGTTTTCCGCGGCGGCGCTGGCGAAAAAGAGGGAAATGTATTCTTGACGATGGATTTCTTCGGTATAATCAACAGCGCGGTATTGACACATGCCTGAAACCGCCTCCGGGGGCTTTCCACCCGGCGTAGATCAACCCTATCGAGAACGAGGAGCCATTCATGAGCAAGAACAAAGTCCGCGTTGCCATCATTGGCGTTGGCAATTGCGCATCATCGCTGGTGCAGGGTGTATATTTTTATAAAGATGCCAAAGAAGATGATCAGGTGCCCGGTTTGATGCATGTCAACCTGGGCGGTTATCATGTGCGGGATATTGAGTTCACTGCCGCATTTGACGTGGTGGATACAAAGGTCGGCAAGGATCTCAGCGAAGCGATCTTCGCCTATCCGAATAACACATATAAGTTTGCGGATGTTCCGCATTTAGGGGTCTCTGTGGCGCGCGGTATGACCCATGACGGATTAGGAAAATACCTCTCTCAAATCGTCAAGAAAGCACCTGGCCCGACCGCCGACATCGTGGGTATCTTGAAAAGCACCAAAACAGATGTGGTGGTTAATTTTTTGCCCGTCGGATCGGAGATGGCAACCAAATGGTATGTGGAACAAGTTCTAGATGCAGGATGCGCTTTCGTCAATGGCATCCCGGTGTTTATTGCCAGCTCGGAATATTGGGGGAAGCGTTTTCGCGAGAGAGGTTTGCCGATCATCGGCGATGATGTCAAAAGCCAGGTGGGTGCTACAATCCTGCATCGGGTGTTGACCAGTCTTTTTGTAGATCGCGGTGTGCGCTTGGATCGCACCTATCAACTTAATTTCGGCGGCAACACCGATTTCTTGAATATGTTGGAGCGCGAACGCCTGGAATCCAAAAAGATTTCCAAGACCGGCGCGGTGACCAGCATGTTGCCTTATGAACTACCCGCCGATAATGTACATGTTGGCCCTAGCGACCATGTACCGTGGCTCACCGATCGCAAATGGTGTTATGTGCGCATGGAAGGGACAACCTTTGGCGAAGTGCCATTGAATCTGGAAGCCAAGCTGGAAGTGTGGGATTCGCCCAATTCGGCCGGCGTGATGATTGACGCCATCCGCTGCGCCAAACTGGCTTTGGACCGCGGTATAGCCGGCCCCCTGATCGCTCCATCTTCTTACTTTATGAAAACCCCTCCCAAGCAGTTCAAGGATGAAATTGCGCGTCAGATGACCGAGGCATATATCAAAGGTGAGGAGTAGCCCGGAACAGTTTTAAGGCGCTCGTTCGTCTGCATGGTATAATCATATGTCCTACACAAAGATATTGCGTGAAGGTAATTAAGCAGCAGGAGAGATAAGCTTATGTCCGGACACTCACACTGGGCAACCATTCGCCGTAAAAAAGGCGCGGCAGATGCCAAGCGGGGGCAATTGTTCACCCGACTGGCGCGTGAAATTGTGATCGCGGCTCGCGAGGGCGGAGGCGATCCAGAATCGAATGTTCGCTTGCAACTGGCGATTGATCGCGCCCGAGCGAACAACATGCCCAAAGAAAATATCGAAAGAGCTATCAAACGGGGTACGGGCGAATCGAAGGATGGAAGCGCCCTGGAAGAGGCGATTTATGAAGGATATGCGCCGCACGGCGTTGCGGTGATGATTTCTGTCGTCACCGATAACCGCAATCGCACGGTGGCCGAGGTGCGCCATGTTCTGAATCGTTTTGGCGGCAGCATGGCTGACGCCGGATCGGTGGC
>DYGV01000001.1:30106-65416 GCA_020724505.1 Anaerolinea thermophila | reverse complement strand
TTCAAGCGCGTGGCGTATTTTGGTTTTAACCCCGGCAAGAACGATACGGATAAAATCTTTGAAATGGCAGTGGAAGCTGGGGCAGATGATGTGACCATCGAGGATAACTGGGTGGAAATCGTCGCTCCGGTGGAGGCCTTCAAAGAGATTAGCAACATGCTCAAAGCCATGAATATCACGCCTGAAGAAGCCGAATTGCGCTATGTGCCCAATAACGAGACTGAACTAAGCGACGAGGATACCATTCAGGTGTATCGCGTCATCGAAGCGCTGGAAGAACTGGACGACGTTCAAAACGTCTATTCTACACTCTCGATCTCTGATAGCGCCATGGCTCAGCTTGAGGCAGCCTGACGGAATGCTGGTGCTTGGCGTTGATCCTGGAACGGCGACCACGGGCTTTGGCTTGGTGCGAGAAAACCAGGATGGCAGCTTATCGCTTGTGGAATACGGCGTTATTTCAACCCCTGCCGACCTTACAATGCCCCAGCGATTGCTGGAATTACATCAAAAACTACGCCAATTACTGCTTCTCCATCAGCCTGCAAGCAGCGCGGTGGAGAAGTTGTTTTTTGCTAAAAATGTGACCAATGCGATCAGCGTAGGTCAGGCGCGCGGAGTGGTCCTGTTGGCTCTGGCGCAAGCGGGTTTAGAAGTAGCCGAATATACGCCCATGGAAGTTAAACAGGCAATTGTTGGTTACGGCGGCGCCGATAAAAATCAGGTGCAACAAATGGTGCGGGCGCTTCTTTATATGGATGAAATCCCCAAGCCGGATGACGCCGCAGATGCGTTGGCTGTGGCGATTTGTCACTTGCATAGCCTCAAGGCGCGGGCGTTGTATCATTCCGATCCAAGTGCGTGAGGATCGCAATACTTGCTGTTTGAGATGTAGATTTTGGTCATATTCTTGTAATCTCCAATGCTCTCGATTGTCAACGGTCGTGTACTAGAAATCTATCCCGACAGCGTGGTTATTGGGCTGGGCGGAATCGGTTTGCAGGTGTTCGTCCCAGCACCGCTGCGAGATCGCCTGCACCCAGGCGACGATATTTTCTTGCACACTTATCTTGCGGTACGGCAAGATGCTCTAACTTTGTATGGTTTTGAAACGCGCGATGAGCGCGAGCTATTTGTCTTATTCTTGCAAGTGGATGGCATCGGTCCCCGCTCCGCTCTGGCAGTGCTTTCTACGCTATCCCCTGACGCCATCCGGCGGGCAATCTTTCATGAACAGCCAGAAGTATTCACCCGTGTACCTGGCGTGGGTAAAAAGACGGCGCAGAAGATCCTCCTTCAATTGCAAGATCGCATCCCCGCAATCAGCGGATTAGAACCCTCTGCGGCGCTCGGCGATGAGGACGCCGAAGTGATTGCGGCCTTGACGGCGCTGGGATATAGCGTGGTAGAGGCGCAGGCTGCGTTGCAGTCCATCCCACGCGATACGCCGCCAGACATTGAAGCCCGCTTGCGAGCGGCATTGCAATATTTCAGTTAGCGAAGACCCGAAGGAATTCGAGACGCAGGTTGATATTCGCCAGCACAATTTGGAGGAGGAGAGACTTGTTTACCCATAAAAAGATCGCATTTATTGGCCCCGGTGCAATGGCAGAAGCCATGATTCATGGACTGATTCGGCAAAATGTGGCCGAACCAGCCTCGCTGCTGGCTGCTGGCCCGAATCCGCAGCGATTGCAACAGCTTCATGAACGCTATGGCATCCTGACCTTCACCGATAACGCTCAAGCTGCTCGCCAGTCTGATGTCATTGTCTTATCGGTAAAGCCGCAACGGTTGGATCGGGTGTTGCATGGCTTGAAAGGCGCAGTGCCCTCCGGAGCCCTGGTGCTTTCGATTGTGGCCGGCGCTTCCATAGATAAAATATCACGCGGACTGGATCATGACATTGTTGTACGTTCGATGCCGAACACCCCAGCCCAAATTGGAGAGGGGATCACAGTGTGGACGGCCTCAACCGGCGTTTCCGATGAGCAACTCGAAATGACGCGACGCATTTTGGGCGCCTTAGGAGAAGAAATATGCGTCGAAGAAGAAAGCTACCTGGATATGGCGACTGCCCTTTCTGGCACAGGTCCGGCTTATGTTTTCCTCTTTATGGAGGCAATGGTGGATGCTGGAGTTCACCTGGGCTTTCCGCGCCGCATCGCCGAACAGTTGGTGGCGCAAACGGTGCGTGGCTCGGTGGATTATTATACCCGTCGCGAAGACCCGGTGCACCTGGCGCGCTTGCGCAATGAAGTAACTTCTCCGGGCGGCACCTCTGCTGAGGCGCTGTACTACCTTGAAAAAGCGGGGTTCCGCACTGCCATCTCGCGCGCCATTTGGGCAGCCTATGTGCGTTCACAAGAGTTAGGTAAGGGAGGGAAGAGCCGCCCGCCAGAGAATAACGCGGGCGGTTAGTTCACACGAGCCGCATAGTGCGGCGTATTCTCTGTGAACATTGTGAATAACTAGACAAGATAACTTCTTTCAGGTATCATTTGACCGAAATTCCTCCCGCCGCAAGGCAGCGGCGGAATGTTTTTGAAAGCACACATCCTCTCGGAGGCAAAATGTCCGATCTGATCAGTCAAATAACCGCCGATCTTAAGAGCCAAATTGAGTCGTTTCAACCAGAATTAGAAGTCCGGGATGTTGGGTCGGTCATCGAAGCTGGCGACGGAATCGCCCGCGTGCGCGGCCTGGCAGATGTGCGCGCCCAAGAATTGGTGCAATTCGCCAACGGTGTGCGAGGCATCGCATTTAACCTGGAAAAAGATAATGTGGGCGTGATCATCATGGGCGATTTCGCGGGGATTGAAGAAGGCATGGAGGTGCGCTCAACCGGACGGATCGCCTCAGTGCCGGTAGGCGATGGGTTGGTGGGGCGTGTGGTGAACGCTCTGGGTGAGCCGGTGGATGGCAAAGGGCCATTGAAATTCGATCATTATCGCCCCATTGAACGCATCGCGCCCGGCGTGGTGGCGCGCAAAGATGTGGATACGCCTGTGCAGACCGGCTTGAAAGCCATCGATTCGATGACGCCCATCGGGCGTGGACAGCGTGAATTGATCATCGGCGACCGACAAACAGGTAAAACTGCTTTGGCTATAGATACTATCATTAACCAAAAAGGCAAAGACCTGTACTGTATCTACGTCGCCATCGGACAGAAAAAGGCTGCGGTGGCGCGCACCGTCGCCATATTGGAACGCTATGGCGCAATGGACTACACCACGGTAGTCGTCGCCTCGGCGGACGACCCGGCGGCGCTGCAATACATCGCCCCCTATTCCGGCTGCGCCATCGGCGAGGAATTCATGGAAACCGGCCGCGACGCATTGGTGGTGTATGATGATCTTTCCAAGCACGCCTGGGCGTACCGACAGGTTTCCTTACTGCTGCGCCGCCCACCAGGTCGCGAAGCCTATCCGGGAGATATTTTTTACCTGCACTCACGCTTATTAGAGCGGGCGGCGCGCCTGGCCGACAAGTATGTTATTGTTTCGAAAGAAGTCAAGGATAGTGTGGTAGAAGCCTCTGCCGCAGTGGATGGCAAAGTCTATGATGGTCCTTTGGCGTTGCACTTGGCTGAAAAAGCGCGCAAGGCAATGGAAAATGCGGATGATTATAAATCCGTCAAGGTCAAAGGCTCCGGCGGTTCTTTGACCGCTTTACCGATCATCGAAACATTGCTGGGCGATGTATCGGCTTACGTTCCAACCAATGTGATTTCTATCACCGACGGTCAGATTTATCTGGAGAATAACCTGTTCTACGCTGGCATACGTCCGGCGGTGAACGTGGGTTTGTCGGTGTCGCGCGTCGGCGGCGATGCGCAGACTCGGGCGATGCGCCAGGTTGCGGGGCGCTTACGCCTGGATATGGCTGCCTTCCGCGAGCTGGCTGCTTTTGCCCAATTTGGCTCCGACCTGGATAAAGTGACCCAGGCGCAGTTGAACCGCGGTCAGCACTTACAAGAAATCCTGAAACAGCCGCAGTATGAACCCATGTCGCTAGAGAATCAGGTGATGGTCATCTTCGCCGGCACGCAAGGCTATGCCGACAAAGTGCCATTGGATCGAATGCGCGCCTGGGAGACTGCCTTGTTGCGTTACATGGAGACCAGCCATCCTGAAATTGGGCGCGATATCGCTGAAAAGAAGCGCATCACCGATGAAACCATGGCTGCTCTACGCAGCGCCCTGGATGAATTCACCCGCACCTGGCAATGATAGGGTAAGGCAATGCCAAATGCACGCGAAGTCCGGCTCCGTATTCGGAGCGTGAAAAATATCGCTCAGGTCACGCGCGCCTTACAGGCGGTCAGCGCTAGCAAAGTCCGCAAAGCGGTGCAGGCGTTGATGAATACCCGCCCCTATGCCGTGAAAGCCTGGCAGGTGCTGCGCCATATTGCTGCGCAACCCGGGCGGGAGAATTTGCACCCTCTGCTCACGAAGCGCGATGAAGTGAGGAACATCCTGGTGGTGTTGATCACCGGTGACCGCGGACTGGCTGGCGCCTATAACACCAACATTGTGCGCTTTGCCTTGCAGAAGTTTGCCAAATCGCAGACACCGGTGAAATACATCACCGTTGGACGTAAAGGGCGCGACATGATGCTTCGCCGTCGGCAGAATGTAGTCGCCGAGTTCAGCAATCTGCCGGCTGCGCCATCCTTTGCCGATGTTTCGGCGATCGGGCGATTGGCAGTGGAGGATTTTCTATCCGGCGCGGCCGACGAAGTCTATCTGGTGTACACCGACTATATCAGCATGGCACGGCAGGTGCCTACTATGAAAAAGCTGCTGCCATTGGAGATGGAAACCGGCGAACGAGTAGCTGAGTTTGCTCCTGCGACGCGCGGCCCTGCAGCTTCTTATATCTACGAACCAAGCCAGGAACAGATTTTGAACGAGATCGTGCCTCGTTTTACGGCGCTGCAAGTGTATCCAGCGAACATGCTGCGCGTATGGTGGCGATGAAGAACGCGACGGATAGCGCCACAACCCTGGCGGGCGTCTTACAATTGGAATATAACAAAGCCCGCCAACAGTCTATTACCAATGAAATCCTGGATATCGCCGGCGGCGCTGAGGCGCTGGCGAAAGCTGAAAAAATGTAGCCGTGAGGCTTTTTACGGAGGCGAGAATGGCAAGAGTCAAAGGAAGAGTGGTTCAAATCTTGGGCGGTGTGGTGGATGTGGAATTTCCCCCTGAGCAGCTTCCTGAGGTGTTCGAAGCTATTGAGGTGCCGCGCGAAGATAAAGAACCGCTTGTGTTGGAGGTGCAAAAGCATTTAGGCAATAACTGGGTGCGCACCGTCGCAATGGATGCTACCGACGGACTGCGGCGCGGTGTGCCGGCCTATGCCACCGGCGCCCCGATCATGGTCCCGGTAGGCCCAGAAACCCTGGGACGCGTGTTCAATGTCTTAGGGCGCCCCGTAGATGGATTGGGAGAAGTAAAAGCTGAACTTTATTACCCGATTCACCGCCCAGCACCGCCGTTTTCGGAGCAAGCCACACGGGTAGAGGTGTTCGAGACCGGGATCAAGGTGATTGACCTGATTGCGCCGTTCACCAAAGGCGGTAAGACCGGTATTTTTGGCGGCGCCGGGGTGGGGAAGACTGTCGTCATCATGGAATTGATCCGTTCGATTGCCATTGAACATCAGGGCAACTCCGTTTTCGCCGGCGTGGGCGAGCGCACGCGAGAAGGTACACAACTTTATCGCGAGATGAACGAATCCGGCGTGATCAAAGACACAGTGATGGTGTACGGGCAGATGAACGAACCTTCGGGCGTGCGTCTGCGCGTGGCGCTATCTGCTCTTTCGATGGCTGAATATTTTCGCGATAAGGGCAGCGATGTGTTGCTGTTTATTGATAATATTTTCCGCTTCTCGATGTCGGGCTCAGAAGTTTCAGCGCTCTTGGGTCGTATGCCCTCTGCTGTAGGCTATCAGCCAACATTGGCGACAGAAATGGGCGAACTTCAGGAACGCATTACCTCAACCCGCACCGGCTCCATCACCTCGATGCAGGCTGTCTATGTGCCGGCGGACGATTATTCTGATCCTGCTCCTGTGGCAACCTTCACCCATCTGGATGCCACTATCGCGCTGGAGCGTTCTATTGTGGATAAGGGTATTTACCCGGCGGTGGATCCATTGGCTTCAACCTCTCGTATTCTGGACCCACGCATCGTTGGCGAGGAGCATTATACGACTGCTCGCGAGGTGCAGAGGGTGTTGCAACGCTATAAGGATTTGCAGGACATTATCGCCATTTTGGGTGTGGACGAATTGAGCGAAGATGACAAGTTGATCGTCTCGCGGGCGCGCAAGATTGAGCGCTTCTTCTCCCAGCCGTTCTTTGTCGCCCAGCAATTTACCGGGCGTGAAGGGCGTTATGTCCCCTTACGGGAGACCGTGCGCGGTTTCCGCGAAATCCTGGATGGCAAGCATGACGATCTTCCAGAGAGCGCGTTCATGATGGTGGGTACGATTGACGAGGCGGTAGAGCAGGCGGAGAAGATGGCGCAAGCATAAACTCAGCGCAGGATGCGTTGAGCGTTTGAGATTTGAGGATAACGTATGCCTATTCGATGCGAGATTGTCTCCCAAGATCGCCTGGTCTATGAAGGCGAAGCGGATATTGTGATTGCGCCTGGCGAATCGGGGATTATGGGCATCCTGCCGCGTCATGCGCCGCTGCTTTCAACATTGAAGTACGGCATCCTCACGGTACGCAGCCAGGGAGTGGAGGAGCACTTTACCATTGCCGGCGGCGTGATTGAGGTGCAGCCAGATTTGATCACCGTGCTAGCCGACGCCGCGGAGAATGTGAAAGAGATTGACATTGCCCGTGCAGAAGCGGCCCGCAAGCGCGCGGAAGAATTCTTGAAAGCTGGGCCGCCGCCGGATACGGATACCTATCTGGCAATGGAGGCGGCGCTCAAGCGCAGCAACCTGCGCCTGGAAGCCGCCCGGCGCTATGGCCGCGCGGCACGTCGCTTGCCTGAGTTTGAGCACGGAGAAAACAAATAACCTATGGCTTTGTTTTCCCGCGAGCTGGGTATAGACCTGGGCACCACTTATATTAGGGTGGCCGAAGGGAATCAAATCGTGCTGCAAGAGCCGACGGTGGCGGCTATTGTTGTTGAAGAACAGAAAATGGTGGCATGGGGGCAAGAAGCGCAGGATATGTTGGGTAAGGTGCCGGAATCGCTGGAAGTGACGCGCCCGTTGATTAATGGCGTCATTGCGGATTATGAAGTCACCGAAGCGACGCTCAATTTTCTTCTGCGGAAACTTGCTGGCCCCTTACGTTTCTTTGGGCCGCATGTGATGATCACAGTACCCTATGGCGTCACCAGCGTGGAAAGTCGGGCGGTGCATGAGGCGGCGCTACAGGCTGGCAGCCGCGAAGCTTATCTGGTGCAGCAGCCGTTGGCTGCCGCCCTGGGTGTGGATTTGCCCATCGGTACGCCGTCCGGAAATATGCTCATTTGCCTGGGCGGGGGCGCGACACAGGCGGCGGTGATGGCAATGTACGGAATTGTAGCAGCGGAGACTCTGCGCAAGGGCGGCGGCGCGTTGGATGAAGCAATAATTTCATATGTGCGAAAAAAGTATGGTTTGATCATCGGACAATTGACCGCCGAGCAAGTCAAAATTCGCATCGGCGCTGCTGTGCCGCAGGAAGAGGAGCAAACCATCGAGATTCAGGGGCAGGATCAAGTCAGCGGACTACCGCGCCCGGTGTCGTTGACCACCGGAGAAGTTGTAGAGGCGTTGCGCGAACCTTTGAATGAAATCGTTGAAACCGCGCGGCGCGTGCTGGAGAAGACGCCGCCGGAGCTGGTTTCAGACATAATTGATCGCGGTGTGGCTTTGACCGGCGGTGGGGCGCTCTTGCGCGGCATTGATAAGCTCATGACCAAAGAACTGGGTGTCCCGGCGTATCGGGTGGATAATCCCACGCTTTGTACCGCTGAGGGCGCGGCGCGGGCGTTGGCGATGTACCCACTGATTCGACGCAATCTGCCTACCGTGTAATATCGCTGATCAGGCTACTTAAACGAAAACGGCGGTCGCAATGCGGCTGCCGTATGTTTTTCTTGCATGAATTTTTCCGTCAGTCTTCAGCTCATTCCAGATAGTAGGTCATGCGTTGCAAGTGGATGGAGGGGTCAATATACTGAACGCGCACTCCAGCGGGAACGTTGATGCTGATGGGGGCGTAATTCAGGATGGCTTTGACGCCGGCTTCGACCAACTGATTGGCGACTTCCTGCGCCAGGTTCGCCGGCACGGCAATCATGGCGATCTTAATCCCGGCTTCGGAAATTTTCTCTTTCAGTTTGGCGTAATCTTGTACGACGAAATCGCCAATGGTCTGCCCAATTTTATTGGGATCGTTGTCAAAAATCATCCGAACTTTGAACCCCCGGTTGATAAACCCCTTATATCTGGCTACTGCGCTGCCAATATCTCCCGCGCCAATCACCGCCACATCCCATTCGTGATCCACGTGTAGGATCTTCTGGAGTTGTTCGATCAGATAGGAGATGTTGTAGCCCGTGCCTTGTTTGCCAAATTCGCCAAATTGGGACAGGTCCTTGCGGATTTGGGCGGCAGAAATTCCCAGGCGTTCGCCAAGCTCTTGGGAGGATGTTACTGTGCGGCCCTCGCGCGCCATGCGCTGAAGCGAACGCAAGTATTGGGGTAATCGTCCGACGACGATATCCGGGATCTGCTTGCTCATCATTTACTCCTCCTCCATCTTCGGTGAATCGTTGCCTCTGAATTTACCACAATTCTTATAATTGTGCAATTCCACACAATAAAGATACAAAACCCTCTTTTTGCGTGATAGAAGTTCAGATCGTCTCAGGTTATAATTAATCCATGTTTATTGACCGAGTAGAAATCCACGTTCAATCTGGCAAAGGCGGAGATGGCATGGTGCATTTCCGTCGCGAAAAATATGTGCCTCGCGGCGGCCCAGATGGCGGCGATGGCGGTAAAGGCGGCGATGTTGTGCTGGAGGTGTCGCCCACTTTGAACACCCTGGCGGCGTTTCAGCAGAAGAAGCAATTTCGCGCTCGTGATGGGGCGAATGGCGCTAAACAGAACATGACCGGGCGTTCTGCGGATGATTTGGTCATCTATGTACCTCCAGGCACAATGGTTTATGACGCCAAAACGAATGAACTACTGGGTGACTTAGTAGAAGCCGGTCAGCGGCTGGTTGTGGCGCGGGGCGGGCGCGGCGGACGAGGCAACACTCACTTCGCCACCTCGGTTCGACAGACGCCGCGTATCGCCGAACGCGGTGAACCTGGCGAGAGCCGTGTGTTGCGTTTGGAGTTGAAACTCATTGCGGATATCGGTATTGTGGGCGTCCCCAATGCCGGAAAATCCACTTTGCTGGCGGCGACGACCAACGCGCAACCCAAAATTGCCCCCTATCCTTTTACGACCGTGGAGCCGAACCTGGGTGTCGCCAGATTGGATGATGAAACCTCTCTGGTGCTGGCTGATATTCCAGGTCTGATCGAGTCGGCGCATCTGGGCGTTGGATTGGGGCATGATTTTTTACGCCACATTCAGCGCACGCGGGTTCTGATCCACCTGCTGGATGGTTTAGCCGACAATCCGGTGTTGGATTTTGATCAGATCAACAACGAACTGGCATTATTTGATCCCCAGCTAATGAAGAAGCCGCAGGTGGTGGCGCTTAATAAAATTGACCTGCCGGAAGTGCAAGCCCGCTGGCCGACGTTGCAGAAGGAACTCAGACAGCGCATACGCCAGTTGGGTGATAAAGCATGGGTGGATGCTGAACCCTGGGCGATTTCTGCGGCGACCGGTAAGGAGGTACGCGGGTTGTTGTATCGGGCGGCGCAATTACTGGCAGAGGCCCCACCGCCGGTTCAACCTGTTGAAATGCCGGTGTATCGCGTGGAGAGCGATCCGCGCGCTTTTACCATCCAGCAAGATGAGCAAGGCTGGCGCGTCTCGGGCAAGGCAATCGAACGGGCTGCGGAGATGACCTATTGGGAGCATTACGATTCGGTGCGCCGTTTCCAAAAGGTGCTGGAGGCGCTGGGTGTGGATAAAGCATTGCGAGAAGCCGGCGTACAAAACGGAGATACCGTGTTTATCGGCGAGTATGAGTTGGAGTGGCAAGATTAGTCGTCGGGTTCGCTTGGATGAGATCCATCGCATTGCGTGGAATCTAAGCCTGTGAGAGGTCAGACCAATAAAGAATGCGCCAGGGCACGCTTCCTCGTCTGGGGATTTTTGGCGGCACATTTGATCCGCCTCATATTGGCCACCTCATCTTGGCAGCAGAAGCGCGCCAGCAATTTGACCTGGATCGTGTACTGTGGGTGCTAACTCCCGATCCGCCGCATAAGACGGATCGGTGTATTAGTCCATTGATCGAAAGGCGGCGCATGTTAGAAGCGATCCTTGCCGACGATCCAGATTTCGAATTGAGCACCGTAGACATCTTGCGCTCACCTCCGCATTACGCCGTTGATACGATGCTCTTGTTGCGTCAGGAGTTTCCCGAATCCATTTTGGTCTATTTGATGGGCGGCGATTCGTTGTTTGAGTTGCATACGTGGCACGAGCCGCGCCGCTTTGTGCAGGCTTGCGATGAGATTGGAGTGATGCTCCGCCCTGGTTGGGAAGCCAACCTGGATGAAATTGAAACCTTGTTGCCGGGCATCCGTGCTAAGTTGCGTTTTATGCAGGCGCCGCTGCTAGAGATCTCATCCTCGGAAATTCGTCGTCGGATTGCCTTAGGATTGCCATATCGGTACTATCTCCCGCCTGCAGTCTATCAAATCATTCGAGAAGAGACCCTCTACCGCGAGGCGTTGTGAGCGTGGGGTCTTGCCATCAGGTAAGGATATGAGCCAATTAGCTTCGGGTCAACCCAGCCCGGCTACCCTGTTTCGAATGCGTGTGTACGATCGGGCAGCCGACGATTTGGTGCGACGAGCAAAAGAAAGTCTGGCGCCCATCCTGCGGCTGCGCGATGGAGCAAAAATTGCTAAAATCCGACGCGCGCCATCGGTGGAAGATTTATTGGATCTTTCGCCGCAGGCCACCGGATTGGCGAAAGAAGCCTGGCATGAGCGCATGCGCGCGTTCGGCAACGAGGCTCTGTCGCCAATTGTAGGCGCGCTACGTCAAATCATTCAGCTGGATGACGAAGAGATGCGCCAGTGTCTGTATATTCTGTTGATCACGGAACTGCGCTGGCGAGGCGACGACGGTGTTTTAGCTCTGATGCAATGCTGGGAGGATCTGGACAATTTCGCTAAAAGCCTGGGCTGCGTGGTTATCGGTTTGGCGAACTGGGAGGCTGGGTCCGAGCTGGTCTGGACATTTTATCGGCAAGCGCAGCGTTCTCTTCCAGAGCAGAATTTCGTCGGCGCGCTCTGGGCAATGCTCGATCTGGGCGATGCGCGTTTGGCGAACGAACTGCACGAATTTTTGGAACGCAGGGTGGTTTTCTATGAATTATTCGGCTTTTTGGCGCGGGCGGGTCAGGCGCGTTCTCTGGGCTTATTATTGGATTATGCGGCTGAGCGCGGAGCATCGGGCGGTTTCGAGCCCTGGATAGCAGCGACAGAGATCGCGCTTCGCAGCGGGCGCGCCGCGGTGGTCGAGTCGCTAGTGGAATACGCCGCCGATGAGGTGGAAGCGAATCTCAGCGAATCGCGCCGCCAGGCTGAAGAAGCAGCCGACATGTTAATAAGCACCCCGCCACAATTAGCAGGCGATGTTTTTCCGATCTTCTATCGAGGTCTGCGGGCTGACGATGCGCCAGGCATAATGGGTCCTTTATTCGGCGGTGATGAAGGCTAATGCGCTCAGCACTGCTGAGTCATATACGGGGTCGTAGTGTCGCCCTGCTAAGGGAATAACCTCTAAGCGACAGGGTATATTGGCCTGCTCCAATTGAGCGATAAAAATCTGTATGCTCTCTATATTTATCGAAGTGTCCTTCTCGCCAATCAGGATGCAGCCTCGTAGGCCTGCTGACGCCTCTTGATCCAGTAATGGCCTCCATTCATCTGGGTCGGTCAGAAAAGTCGTTTCCGGGCTGATTGCCAGAAATCCACGCACTTTGAAGGACCGATTTAGCGCCAACCAGATGGCGAGTTCCCCGCCTGTGGAGTGGCCGGCGATCACGGTGCGCTTTACATCAATGGCATAGCGATCCAGGATGGACTGGTAATGCCTCTGGATTTCTGCGCCTGCGTTCTGGCGATCGTCCCATACGTAGGCGTCTTTCCAGATCGCCTGCGAGGATTGCGGCGCAGCAACCAACCAGCCTGCTGTAGCCGCCGGCGCCCAAAATGCGATACTACTTTGTGCAGTGGTTGCGTTGCCATGCAACCCGAGCAGCAGGGGGCAAGGCGTTCCGCCGCTCTGGCAACGCTTTTCAGGGCGCAAGGTATAGAGCGGGTAATTCGTGTTGTGATCTTTTTCGGCAATCTCCTGATTGCGTGAAACCAGGCTTTCAAATTCGGGGTCATCCTGCAGCGAGCGAAAGGATGGGCTGCGGCGCAGGAGTAGTTCACTGTACCACTCACCTTGTTCGATGGCTTCCCTCAAGATCTGTTTGGCGAGTTTGGCCTTGCCCAGGCGGGCAGCCATGGTCATGCGCCAATAATCCAAAGCGGCGCGCTGTTCGGGAAAGCGGCTGCGCGATTCGGAGGCAAGTTTCAGCGCTGTTTCGTAATCCTCTTTGTAATAGAGCTTCTGAAGCTGCTCGTACAGGCGTTCAAAGGCCTCGGTTGACATAAATAAATCCGTTGTTGTTCAAGGTGAACTCATTATATCTACTTTTACATTGGATTGTCCCTCGATCTGCAAATCTAAGAGCAGGATAGGGAATGGCAAGTAGTGCCCAGGTGGATAATCCCGATTGGGGTCTTCCACTCGCTTCATCCAGGGGCGCGAGTCGTTAAAGCTGTGCAGGATTGCCGGCGCGTTACAGCGGATTTCTATGTTGAAACCTGGCTCACCACTGGGGGTTTGACTGAGAAGCCAGCCCGACGCCAGGCGAGAAGAACTATATTGAGCTGCCCAACCTGGAAGGAATCGGCGCCATGGATCTAGGGCAAAGGAAGCTTGCAAACGGCGAAAAGTCGCCGCGGCGGAGTGATATTCAATATGGATGCCGTCCTCGCCAAGGATATAGCTCTTTTGGGTCATACCATCGGCGGAGATGAAGGAGAGGCGATCTTTCGTTAGATCCGCGGTGTAACCCAAACCAGCCTCGAAGAATGCGCCGGGGATTACCGCCGAGTCGGCGAGGATACCTCTGGTTAGATCCCAGGTTGCTGGGTCGCTTAAGCCGGTAATCAACTGCGCCGTCGGGGCAATCCATTGGTGGATAAGCATGGAAGAGTTTCGCGATGTTTCCCGACTGAATAAGAACGCCAGCCCGCCCGGCTCGATCTCGAATTGGGCGTAGAATTTCTCGGTAGCCAGAATGCACTCCGTTTGGCCGTCTTGGTCAGGGTCGCCCTGGCAGGAAGCCAGCGGTGTAGGGGTTTGCGCCCAATCGGCGGCGCGTAGCAGCGACCAAATCAGGCTTACATAGTTCGTGCGCAGGGCAGGTAGTTGTGGAGAGGCAGGATAAACTGGCGCAAACAATGCTTGATATGCTTGCCAGGCAGCCTGGCGCAGCGCATTTTCTGGAGCGGTGGACAAAGCTGAGAGCAATTCGGCAAACTGCTGATCGCTGAGCGCCGGCTGGAAGGGAGTTGTTGGCGCCGGCGATTTGATCTGAAGGTCGGTTTTTCCTGCCTCGGGCGGGCTTGCACCCACCGGCAAAGCCTGCAGGTCGGCTGCGTTCACGAAATGGATCCACGGTCGGGAGCGCAGATAATGGAATGTGGCTTGAGCCATGCCGCCTGCGCCCCAAGCACTACGGGGTAGCTCACCACCCAACACCAACAGGGCGGATTCGCCGCCAGGCTGATTGGTCGCCAACGCCGTTTCGATCAGCGCCTGGCTCACCGAAATTGCCGGACCGCTCAAGCTTGCCTGTTGCGGATCGGCGTTCGCCGGGAGGCGCAGTATTCGCTGGTTGCCCCACTGCAGAAGGTGTGTGTAAGTTAGCTCTGTCGGTGTAGTTGGCTCAATTGAGTCCATCGCTGATACGTCTGGGGCAAAGAGGATCGGCGCCGAACGATGAGGGTTGATAGATCCAGTGGAGGTAAACTCGAATGGTGACTCTGGCAACCCAAAACCCCGCCAATCCTGGGACTGAAATGATTCCAGATGAATCAAATCACTGGAGGCTGGATAGCTGGCGGGGAGAGAGGTAGAACTTTTAGGTAAGATCAATAATCCATCAGCAACCATTTGCCGGACGACCTCAACACCGCCGACCGTATCCAGGGCTGAGAGCGCCGCGGGCGCTCTGAGGTCCATCAATGCAACAGGGATATTCTCTGCTTGCGCCGCGCTGAGCAAGATCGCCAAGCCATGGCTGCCGCCGTGCGGGCCGGTGTGAGCGCCATTCCAGCGGCGCAGGGCGCCTGCCGGAGTGTACGCGGGATAGACATTAGTGAACGCCATCAGTACACGCGCCGGCTGGAATGCGTTTCGCCCGCCTTCTGTGGGCGAAGATTGGTCGGCGATCCATCGCTCCCCAGCCGGACAGAGAAAGACCTGAGCGCGGGGCAAACTCCATGTCAGTGCGAGGCTATTCAGGTGGATCATGATTGCATCCATAGTTGGGTCGCGCCACACCAGCAGACTGCTCTCCGGCATGGGCTGCAAGTCTGTCCCCAGGATGCTCATCTCACCGTTGGCAGGGATGACCAGCAATGCATCCCACCTGATCTCAGCTTGCGCCTCCAGTGGTAGATGAACGTTTCCGCCAGGCGCGTAATCCAACGCGATATAGAGTTCATAGTCCGGCAGGAGAGCGTGATCGAGCAGATCCAGGCGGATGCGCAGCGTTTCCTTCTCTCGCCGCAAATAAACGCTCAACAAGTCCCAGGAGGGCTGAACCGCATCGGCGGGATCAAGACCACGTACGTCGGATAACGCCCATTGAAATAGAGATGGCGATGAAGTCAGCGTGGAAGAATTATATAGAACCCCCGACAACCAGATACAGCCTGCCAAAGCCAAAATAAAAGTCAGGCAACGTCGGCTCACGGATGTATCATACCATATTGGCAATTCAGGTACCCCCAACGCGACTCGAACGCGTGTCTTTGGCTCCGGAGGCCAACGCTCTATCCACTGAGCTATGGGGGCGATAGCGACCCGATTTTACCACAGTCCCAGCGGTGCACCAAGCCCTCGAAGGATCAAGCTAACGCCTGGGGTGAAAGGCGCGCCAGCTCGGCGCGCAAATCCTGGATGATTTGACTGTTTCTGCCTTCTTCTCCGAGAATCATGCGTTGATGTTTTTTGTAAGCCAGCTCAGCGCAGAGTTGATAAAAGCGGCTCGTCGTTCGGAAGCGACTGCTGAAAAGCGCGCCAAATCGGGCAAGGCTCTGTCTCCAGGTGGAACAAGCAGTTTGGTATTGTTGCGCGGTGAGATTGCCTAACTGCACTTCTTCGCTCAGTTGTTGCACTATCCATTGCTGTTCGCGATAGATTGCCCAGAGTACGAACAGGAACATGAAGAACCAGCCGCTCCAATCATACAACGAGCTGAGGATAAAACCGCCAAAACCCGCCAGCAACCGACTCAAGGTATTATGCAAGGCGTGAAAAACAATTGCCAGCGTCAGTCCGCTGGCGGCTGCTACCAGTCGCGCCAGGTTGGAGCGGCTCAGTCGGGCAACCGCCAAACCGATGCCGAAAAAGGCGGTATAAAATGGGTGCTGCCAGCCCACTAAAACCACGCGAATAAAGACCAGCGAAAGCAGCCCTGCATAACCGAATTCCAGATAACCATCCCGGAAAATATAGAGCGTGTTTTCGGTAGCGGCAAAGCCCAAGGCGACAACCGCGGCATAAATGACGCCGTCCAGGATCGAGTCAAACTCGTGACGGGCGAACAAGAACACGATTAAGACAGCCATCCCTTTGAGTATCTCTTCAACCAGGGGCGCTACCAGCGAACCGGTTGCAAACTCAGTAGCTTCCGGTGAATGCGTAATTGAGTAGATGCCTAACGCCATTGAAGTGTTGACCAGGAAGGCGGCGCCGGCGGCTACCAGCGCCCCCCATAAGAAAACACCCCCTAATAAGAATTTCGGCTCTTTTTCATAGCGGTCCACCCAGTAAACAAACCAGGCGAACAAGAGCATGGGGATAAAACCGAAAAAGAGGGAGAGAAAGAGGCCCATATTCCCCTGGAATCCTTTCTCTGCAATTACTAACTGGATAGGATCAATCTCAGACGGTGAACACGCGCTGCGTCTGCCGCGCCGCCCAACGCTTCAACGACCTCATCTGGTCGTCCGGCAGCGCCTTCTTTCGTAACCAGGCGCATGAATAACCGCTGCAATCCGTCTGCCTCAGGAGGTAGAGAGTGCAGTTTGAGGATCAAAGGGCGCAGGTCATAATCTTTGCCCCGTCGCCGACGAGGCAGATGTTCGCTATTCATAAGCGTTTCCAGGCGAGTCGCCATCTCTGGCAGCTCATCCAAGAGTGTAACCAAGTATTCCGCCGCCTCGAGCTGGGTTTGCAGCGCTGGCAGATTTAGCGCTGCTTCTTCGATCTGGCACAGGCTTATACCAGGAGGCAGAGCGCTCTCCAACGCAGCCCACACCTGGGCGACCGGAAGTGTGTGCTCCAGCCAGGCATCCATGATTTCCGCCTGACTGGTAAACCCCAAAGGCAACGCCGCAGCCAGATTGAGGCGCGGGTGTGGGTTATAACCCTGGGAATAAGCCAGGGGCAATTCGGCGCGGCGAAAAGCGCGCTCCCAGGCGCGGTGCAAGTCCAAATGCCCGGTGAAGCGCATGGCAGATGTCTTGGCAAATATGATACGCAGGCGTTGCATAACGGATGGATCGCCTCGGCTTCAACCGCTGACTGGGATCGAATCGGCGGAGGCAACTGCGATTTCGCCGACTGGGATGCGCTTGCTTTTCACCTCCGGGCATTGCCAGACATCGCCAGGGTTGGCGCGACGTAAATCCGCGAAAGTGGGCAGGATACCACAAGCGAAACAGCGTTGTCGGCAATCTATGCGCGTCTTTCCCTGCATACTCCACAGATAATCCTCGGCGAGGAATTTCTTACGCACGGTGGCGCTGATGTGGTCCCATGGGAAAGGTTCGTCTAAGGGGCGTTCGCGGTGGGTATAAAAGGCTGGATCTAACCCAACCGCTGAAAAAGCCTCCAGCCAAAGGTCGTAACGAAAATGGTCTTTCCAGGCATCGAAGCGCGCCCCGCGCTTCCAGGCTTGATAAATCACCTCAGCCATTCGTCGGTCGCCGCGCGACAGCCAGGCTTCTAGCATGGTATCTTCCGGGGAATTCCAATTTAACTTGAGGCCATCGCCGCGTAAACTCTTTTTGAGCAAGGCTTGTTTGGCGCGGATCTGTTCCATTGTGTCGCAAGCCGCCCATTGGAAAGGGGTGTGAGGTTTGGGGATAAAAGTGCTGACGCCGGCGGTGACCTGCGCTCTGCGGCCAATGATTTTACGACCTTCAGCCAGGACCGCTTTGCATAAATCAACAATAACTTGCACATCCTGGATTGTCTCCGATGGATGGCCGATCATGAAATAGAGCTTGATGTTGTGCCAGCCGCGAGCGTAAATCGCCCGGGCTGTCTCCAGCAACTTTTCGCTGCTCACCGGTTTGTTGATAATTTCGCGCATCCGTTCTGTTGCCGCTTCCGGCGCAAGGGTGAAACCGCTGCGGCGTGAATCCTTGAGCGCATCCATCAAATCCACCGAGAAGGATTCGATGCGCAAAGAGGGCAAAGAGATGGCTAAGTTTCGCCCCGCGAAGCGCTGGCTGACCGCGGTAACCAAGTCTAGAATATGCGTGTAGTCCGAGGATGATAGCGAAAGCAATCCCACCTCTTCAAACCCGGTGTTTCTCAATCCATCTTCGATGGCTTGAACGATCTGCTCTACCGGGCGCTCGCGAACCGGCCGCATGATCATTCCTGCTTGGCAGAAACGGCAGCCGCGCGTACAGCCGCGCATAATTTCGATGGGAATGCGGTTGTGAACTGTGTCAATGTACGGCACAATCAAACGTGTGGTTGGCGGTGGTAGCTTGGCAACGATGCGTTTGACCACAGGCAGGGGCGCTTCGCTGAGCTTTTTTTCGATGTGAGAGAAAACCCCGTCTTCCTCATAATGGGCTTCGTATAACGATGGCACGTAAACGCCCCAAATCTGGGAGAGCGAAATCAGCAGCTCCTGGCGGCTTGCGCCGCTGTCTTTCCAGGATTGATGTGCATCCACGATTTCCTGGATTACATCTTCACCTTCGCCGATCACAAACGCGTCTATGAAAGCATGCATGGGTTCAGGGTTGAACGCCGCATGACCGCCGGCGATTACTAACGGATGTCGCTCCTCGCGCTCAGCGGAAAACAGAGGAATGCCTGCCAATTCCAGAATATTCAGTGTGTTGGTGTAGAGTGTTTCATAAGGCAGCGAAAACCCCACAATGTCGAAATCTGCCAGGGGGTGTTTGGATTCCAACGAATATAGAGGAAGTTTCGCCTGGCGCAGCGCAGCTTCCATGTCTGACCAGGGCGCAAAGGCGCGCTCAGCCAATACATCTGAACGTTGATTCAACAGATCATACAGTATAGCTAACCCCAGGTTAGACATTCCCAGGTCATACAAGTCTGGAAAGACCAGGGCAACGTGGGTGCGAACAGCGCCCCATTTCTTGACAACCTGGTTGATCTCGCCGCCAGTATAGCGCGCCGGTTTTTGCACCTTGAGCAAGACGCGTTCTAAAAATTTTTCAATTTCGTTTGGATGTGTCACCGCTAAAAACCTCTTTGTATCTATTCAGCCAATCATTCTGCAGTTTGTCAATCAGATAACTCAGGCGAGCCCAGATGACTTGCAGGAAGGCGAGCAGTTTCACTTATTTATCTCTGACAACATTCATTATAACAGATGAAAGTTATTCGGACACACAGCGTCCGAATACGTTGCTCTTGTTCGACGTAAAACGTCCCACAGATTACCCTAACAGAAACCTGTGGGACGCCTATAACGGGGCGATAAATCTATCCGAATGCCGAGAATAGCGGCATTACTCGAAGATCCAGCGATCTACCTCGCGGTTCCATTGCACCAGTTCATGTGGTTGAAACCATAAGGCAACTTCTTTATCGCCATTTTCGGGCGAGTCGGAGGCATGGGTTAAATTGCGCCCCACCTCCAGAGCATAATCATGGCGCAGCGTACCGGGTGCGGCATCGGTAGGCCGAGTGCTGCCCATCGTTTGGCGCACCGCCGCCACCGCATTGGGTCCTTCCCATACCATCGCCATCACCGGGGCAGAGGTAATGTATTTGATCAGCCCCTCATAGAACCCTTTGCCTTTGTGAATGGCATAATGGGTTTCGGCCAGCTCTCGACTGACTTGCATAAACTTGGCTGCGACCAGGCGCAGTCCGCGGCGCTCCAGGCGAGAAATCACTTCTCCGATCAAACCGCGTTGCACCCCATCCGGTTTTACTAAAACAAGCGTTTTTTCCACAAAGTCCTCCACGATTGATTTTCACAGATTGCGGCGGTCAAGCCGCCGCAATCTGAATTTTGACTTTTGCATTCAGCATGAAAATACGACGATTAAGCCAGTAGTTTCTCCGCCTGGGTATAGGCGCGCAACGCCTCTGCCAGTTGATTCGCTCGCAAATAAGCATCGCCCAGATTTTGCAAGATACTGATCTGGGATGGGAACTGAGCGGCGGCCTGACCCAGATCATCAATCACCCAGTTAAGATGATCGCCGCGCTCGATCAAGCGAGAATAAGCCGCCAGCGCCAGCTCTAATTCGTTGCGCCCGAGGAGCTCACGCGCCTTCAGGATTTCATCTGGAACGCCAGCCCCTTCCGCCAGGATAACCGGTCCGGTATCCGGCGCTTTTGGCTCCGCGGAGACGACCAACGGTTGAGGGGCAGCGGCGACGAATAAATAATCGCGGATGCCTTCCAGCGTATAAGGGGTGAAATTGGGCACTTTAAGCAGGTCATCAACTTGCTGGAAGGGGCCATGTTGCTCCCGATATTCGATGATCTGCTGAGCCATAATGAAACCCACTCCTGGCAAACGTTCCAGTTCAACCAGCGTCGCCAGGTTGAGATCATATTTTCGCCGTGTGATTGGGGGCGGCGTCCATTCGAGCTGTTCTTCGCGCGTTTCAACTCCTGGCTCGACTAACCAATCGGGCAGTTCAGGCAATACTTCCTCGACAGGCGAGACGCTGGGCGCTTCTGCTATCGGCGTTTCGCCCATTGGCGCTGCCGTCTCAGGCGTTGTGGTTTCCATCACAGTTTCAACTTCCGCTGTGGCTTCGCCTTCAGCAATTTGCTCTGTAGGTAGAGCAATTTCTTCCGCGATCTTCTCGATCGTCTCTGGAGCGGTTTCGGGGGGCGGTGTTTGCTGTTCCACCACCCAGTCCGGAGGAGTTTCCAGGCGCTCTTCTGGCGAAAGCAACAAGGCTTCCTGGGCGCCCTGCCGCACGGCCAGGCTCTCCAGCCAAGCAAAGGCGGCGTCTTCATCGCTCAGCGTAACGGCAGGTTGCGCCGTTTCAGCTTCAACGGTTTCTCGCTCTTCTTCCTGCGTTGCTTTTTCTGGCTCTAAGGCAAGCGGTTCTTCTAACGCAGCGGTCGGTGCTTCTGATTCGCCTCGCTCTAGGTCTTGCAACACCCATTCAGGCGGCGTCTCCTGGCGCTCCTCCGGTGAAAGCAGCAACGCCTCTTGAGCACCTTGTCGCACTGCCAGGCTTTCCAGCCATGCAAAGGCGGCCTCGTCATCCGATATTCCTGCAGCAGGCGATTGTTCCACCGATGAGACGGGTTTGGCTTCTTCTGGCGGCGCAGCAGGTGGAGGGGTTTGCGGCGAAAGCATTAAATTGAGCCAGGCGAGTGCTTCTTCCATCTCTTTGTCTACAATGCCAGCTTCTTCTGGAGCGATCTCCGGCGTTGCTGGTGTGGGTTGAGTCTCGCCGATCTGCGCAACGGAGGGCGTTTCTGCAAGCGGTTGCTGCTCCGTTTCAGGCTCAGCTTCGGGTTTGCCTTCTTCACCCGCCTCGGTCAGCGCCTGCTGGTCGAGGACGGCGTCAGCAGCTTGCATTTCCAGCAGCCATTCGGGCAGCTCGGCCTGCTCCAACTCGGTTTCTTCGGTTTCGGGCGCCGGTTGTTCGCCAAACCATTCGGATGACAGGTCGGCGGTCGAGGCGCTGGTCTCCACAGCTTTGAGCCAGTCGGGGATTTCTGTCGCCGGAGCTTCTTGAGTTGAGGGTTCTTCTTCCACTAACCATGTTGGGATTTCAGCGGCGCGCTCAGTTTCTTCGCTCTGCCTCGTTACATCTTGCGCAGCCGTCTCGATTTCGCTCAACCATCCGCCTGCTTCTTCTATGGTTTCTTCAGTTTCAGCCATGGCTTCTTCTTGGCTGCTTTCTAACAACCAGTCTGGAATCTCTGCGGTAGGCGCTTCCGCTTCGACCTTCTCTTCGGGGCCAAGCTCGGCTTTCAGCCAGTCGGGCAACTCAACCGCCTCAAGGTTGGTTTCCATCTCAGCCGTTTCCTCATCTAGTAGAGGTTGGCCCTCGGCGCGCCATTCGATTTGTTCCTCCGCGGCGGGGATTTCGGCTGGCGCCTCCTCTTCTTCGAGCAGCCATTCGGGAAGTTCTGTGAGAGTTTGCTCGGCTTGCGCAGTCGTTTCTTCCTCCACCTCGCTCTTGAATAGCCAGGAAGGCAATTCTTCTTCTTCCGCCGTTTGTTGTGCGGTTTCGGAAGTTTCTTCTGAGAGGAGCTCTTCCTCTAGCCAAGAGGGGAGTTCTTCTTCTGCTGGCGCGGCTGGCTCTGCTTGAGCTTGAGCGGTAGTTTCATCTCCAACAAATAGCCATTCGGGTAGTTCTTCTTCGGCGGGTTCGACGGAGGGTGCAACCGCAGCAATTGGCTCTTCGGGCGCTTCTGCAGCGGCGATTTCTGGCGCTTCGACGGGAGAAACCGTTTCATCCAATGTTACAGAGACATTATCCACTGCCGGCGTTTCAAAGGGGGCTTCCTCTAATTCTGCAATTGGCGTCTCTTCTTCAGGCGCAGTGCCGCCGGCAAACAACTTATCCAGCCAGGGCGCCAGATCCTCATCCTCTGCTGCGCTTTCCTCGACCCATGGGGCTTGTTGTTCCTCAGTAAGAGGCGTTTCAATTGCTTGCGGCGCAATTTCTTTGAACCATTCGGGGAGTTCGGCTTCCGCAAGTTCGCCTTCTGTGGGCGGCGCTTCGACTTCGTCGGTGAAAGCGAGTTCGGCTTCAGCCTCGTGGCTGACGCCGGATGCGGGCGTCCATCCCAAATCTTTCATCCAATCCGGCAATTGATCTTCTTCTGTGGGAGCAGTGAGATCCAGGTCTGGTTCACCAGTGATTGCAGCGCTTTCTTCCAATGAAAACGCTGGTATGGAGGTAACTTCCCCTGGCTCGAAGCCGCTTTGTGAGACATCCGAGGACGATGACAACCATTCTGGCAACGGCTCTTCTTTGGCTCCTCCGGCGTCGCCCAAATCCACCCCCAACGTGGCAGCCCAAATGGGCTGACCGGCTTTGCCGGCCGGGCCCTGACCAACTTTCCATTCCAGCTTATCCAGACGCACCGCGGAATCAGGTACATTTTCTACTGCGGTTGACGCATCAGCGACGAATGAATAATAGGGGTTGAGCTGGCACAGGCGCTGATGGTAGGTTGCAGCTTCGGATGTTTGATCGCTGGCAGAAAGTGCCTCAAAGAGCACGCGATTAGCAACCAGACAATACGGCAATCGGCGCAGGATTTGGTTTGCAACCTCGACGGCCTCCGCGCGCTGTCCGGCTTTCGAGTAGATTTCAGCCAGCAACGCCTGCAGGTCCAAACGATCCGGGTTTTCAGCCAGGGCGGCGCGCGTCTCGGCGATCGCCTGAGGATATAGCTCGCCGCGGTAATACATGCGCGCCAGCGCGCTGCGGCTCAATCGAATTTTGGGCGGTTCGACGTTGTCGCGTCGTTCGTACATGCGGCGCAGTTCTTCTTGAATGGCGCTGTTCGAAGGCTGAACATCAAAAGCGCGCTCCATGTGCCAGATTGCCTCATCCATGTTGCCTTCATCCTCGCGGATGATGCTCATACCAGCATGAGAGACGAAATCGTCTGGAATTGCCGAAAGGACGCGCTGGAAAATATCTGCTGCATCGCCATAACGCTGGCTTTCCAGGAAAGCTTTGCCTAGTAATCGGTAAACGTCAACGTGTTTTGGATAGGAAATGAGAATATGATGGCAGTGCGCTATCGCCTCTTCGTAACGTTTACCGTCCACCTGCTTTTCGATCTCTCGAATATACTCACGTAAAGGGATCCCGGCCATAGCTATTTACTCCCAACTCTTAGTATGCCTTATTCTTTTAAAAGATGCAAGCCTTTTACCATTTTTGATGTTCAATGCCTCGCGGCTGCCCTAAAAAAAAACAAGCCGATGTGATCAGCACCCTCAGGGATGTTTATTAAAGCCACTCAACGCTCTCCCAAATCCGGGTTGCATGACACGCGCCAGTTGAGCTATATCCCCTTGTGGTTCTGTATGAAAAAATTGCATACAGATTAGCATTTCATTAGAAATTGCAAACCTACTTGACTTCACCCGTTTTATTATTGTATAAACTTACACGGATACTGTTATCCAGATCTATCATTCGACGAAGAAAATGACTCAGGGTCTTCCTCATAAGCACCGCCGCCGATGTCGGCTGCTGTGCTTTTTGTTGTCATTTGTAGTCTTAAAACCTGTTGGAGTTGATCCATGATTCGTGTAGAAGGACTGACCAAAGATTACGGTCTGCGCCGCGCCATCGAAGATTTGACGTTCGACGCCCAGAAAGGCGAGATCCTCGGCTTCTTGGGGCCCAATGGCGCTGGCAAGACCACGACGATGCGCATCCTCACCGGTTATATGCCACCCACTTCTGGCACCGCGCAGGTGGCTGGGTTCGATGTAGTTGACCAGAGCCTGGAGGTACGGCGGCGGGTTGGTTACATGCCGGAGACAGTGCCGCTCTATCCAGATATGACGGTTTTTGATTATCTCAAGTTCATGGCCGATCTGCGACAGGTGGCAAATGCCGAAGATCGAGTAGATGAGTTGTTGGAGCGGCTTGGTCTGCTGGATCGAGCGGAGAGCTATATCGCCAACCTCTCGAAGGGGATGCGCCAACGTGTCGGGCTGGCGCAGGCTTTAGTCCATAGCCCGGAGGTGTTGATCCTGGATGAGCCGACTATTGGTTTGGACCCCGCCCAAATCATCGAAGTGCGAAATTTGATTAAAGAATTGGGCAAGGATCATACGATATTACTCTCCACGCACATTTTGTCCGAGGCGCAGCAGGTATGTAATCGAGTCATGATTATCAATCGCGGACGAATTGTTGCGGAAGACACCCCAGAGCGCCTGCAAGACCGCTTAACGGGTTCGCGGCGTGTTTCTGTACAGGTGGGCGGCGATGGCGATGGGCTGGCTTCGGTCGTAGCCTCCGTGCCGGGAGTGGCGCGCCTTACAGAGAAAGAGGATGGGCGATTGGAATTTGAAACCGTGCCGGGGATGGATCCGCGAGCAGAGGTGGCGCGAGCGATCATCCAGGCCGGCTATGATTTGCTGGAGATGCGCCCTTATGGAGTCAGCTTGGAAGAGATCTTCCTGCAATTGACGCGTGATGAACCAACGCCTCCACAACCTGCGGAGGAAGAAATGTTGGATGAGTCAATGTCCGATATGAAGGACCTGAATTTGAAATCGTGAACAACGATCAGAACGTAAAAGGAAAAAGCCGCTTATGATCAACGTATGGACGATCGCGAAACGTGAATACAGGCTTTATTTCTCCAGCCCGGTGGCGTATATGCTCGCCTTCTTTCTATTTCTTGTACTGGGCTTTTTCTTCTCGTATTCGGTTCAAATCGCCTCCTCGGCCATGGGGATGCAGCAAGGCTATGTCCCAGGCGTGGATATTACCATGCAGCCGATGGCAGTGATGCTGGTGCTTTTGACGCCGGCGTTGACCACCCGTTTGTTGGCGGAAGAACGTCGTTTGGGGACGATTGAGCTGTTGATGACTGCTCCCGTGCGAGATTGGGAACTGGTGGTTGGGAAGTGGCTGGGAGCATTTATGCTTCTACTTACTTACCTGGCGGTCAGTCTAATTTACCCCATGATCTTGAACCAGTTGATCTCTCCGGGTGTGGATCAAGGACCGCTACTGACCGGTTATCTGGGGTTAATTCTTCTATCTGCCGCGACTGTGGCGGTGGGTGTTTTTGTCTCCTCGCTGTTCAGCAATCAGATTGCAGCCTTCGCTGCGACAATGGGCGTGGTGATCTTTCTGTGGTGGATCATTGGCGTCATTGGTCAGGTGGCCGGCCAGACGGGCGGAGCGACGGAGCTGGCGCGGTATCTGGATTATAGCGGTCACTTTTACGAAAATCTCTTGCGCGGCGTTGTGGATTTGCGGGATGTCGTCTATTATTTGAGCGTTACAGCCCTGTCTCTTTTCCTGAGCGCCATGTCCATCGAAGTACGGAGGTGGGGATAATGAAAGCTGAATGGCGTCGTTTTGCCCCGCTGGGCTTGTATCTATCAGGCGCGGCGATCCTGGTTGCCGCCGGCCTCTATGTGGTTCAGCGCCAATTTAATCTGGCGATCCAAATTAGCCTGGGTTTATTTGTCATCGGCCTGGCGTTATTTGCTTTGCTGGATCCCGAGCGCGTGCGCCGTTTTCTGGTGGGCAGGCAGGCGCGGTATGGCAGCAATGCCCTGGTGCTTACCCTGGCGTTTGTTGGTATTCTGGTGGTGGTTAACTATCTGGTTTATCACAATACAAAGCGCTGGGATTTGACGGAAGATAAGCAATACACTCTGGCGCCGGAAAGCCTGAACACACTCCAGAGTCTCCCGGAGAAGGTCACCGCCAGAGCATTCTACTCTCAGCGTTCTTCTAAAGAGAGCGCAGAACGCCTGTTGGAACAGTTTAAGCTCAACAGCAACGGTCGGTTTGATTACGAGTTCATTGATCCTGAGAAGAACCCGGTTGCTGCTGAGCAGGCAAAGATTACTCAAGATGGCACAATTGTGCTTGTTATGGGCGATCGCCAACAGTCTGTGCGGTACGCCAGCGAGCAAGAACTGGCCGGCGGGTTAGTGCGTTTGATGAACCCGGAAAGCCAGAGCATCTACTTTCTAACCGGTCATGGAGAATACATTCCAGATGTCGGCGGCGATCAATCCATGTCATTGGTCAAACGCACGTTGGAGAGCAAAAACTATAAGGTTGAGACACTCAACCTGTTGGCAACACATCAAATTCCAGAAGATGCAAAGGCCATCGTTATTGTTGGCCCGCGTAATGTGCTATCGGAAGAGGAAATTTCACAGCTAAAGGATTTTCTCTCCAAGGGCCGCGGCCTGGTCGTGATGGAAGAACCGCGTCCGCTTACCAATTACGGCGAAACCGCCGACCCGTTGGCGGATTACTTGCTGCAAGATTGGGGTATCGAATACGGCGAGAATATCGTCGTTGATCTGACCTCTGGTCAGCCATTCGCTCCCTTCGCGGCGCAATATGGGCAACATCCAGTCACACAGCCCATTCAACGCACGACGACGCAATTCCCAACTGCTCGTTCTGCGACTGCCGCAGCGAACGCCGGCGCCGGGGTGAGCCTGGTGAACCTGGTGTTGACTGCCCCGCAATCGTGGGCAGAGACCAATCTCAAAGGTCTGGAGGATAATCAGCAGCAAATTCAATTCGATGATGGACAGGACACCTCGGGCCCAATCTCGCTAGCAGTGGCAGGCGAAAACTTTGAAACGAAATCGCGCGTGGTTGCCTTTGGCGACGCCGATTTTGCCGTGGATGTGAATTTCCCGGCGTATGCAAACGGCGATTTATTGGTCAATGCCATTGACTGGGCAGTTGGGCAAGAGCAACTGATCAGCCTGACGCCGAAGAACGCCACCCCGCGCATGATGTTACCGCCGCAAACCACTACTTTGAACCTGATCTTTCTGGGCACGGTAATTGTATTGCCTGGGTTGGCTCTGGTTGGCGGAGTTTGGACTTTTATTCAGCGTCGTCGAAGAGGATAAGCGCCCATGATTCGGAAAACTACCTGGATCGTTTTGGCGATCTTTATCGTCATTTTAACAGCAGCGCTGATCTGGCAGCGGAATCAGCAGCGGGAGGATGAGGCTGCCCCCACCGAAGAAAGCGCGTCGCAGAATCTGTTTGCCATTGACGATCAAATTGCCGCGGTGCGCCTGGAGCGCGTTGGCGACCGCGTTGTAGAGCTGAAGCGCAACGATCAAGGAGAGTGGACGATTACCTGGCCTGAAGGATTGGATGCAGATAGCGCTTCATTGGATAGCACTTTGGGTCAGTTGGCCTCAATGACAATTCTGAGCGCGCTGGAGGAAGCACCAGCTTTGGAGGATATGGGACTGACCTCGCCTGCTTACCGTATTCTGATCACGCTGAAGAATGGCAAGCAAATCTATGCCAGCATCGGCAAAGAGACGCCGACGGGTAGTGGTTATTATGTTCAAGGCAGCGATCGTCGCCTCTCAATCGTTAGCAAATTCAGCCTAGATTCGGTTCTGGGTCTGATAGACAACTTGCCATTAAGGCCCACTCCTACAGCGGCGGTTGAGACGCCCTCCGGAGATGGCGGCGCTCAAGTGACGGCGACGCCTGTGGCGACGCCATGATGAAAGTGGCTCAAGTCGCTTTCGGAAGGCTGAAATTGGGTATTGATTTTGAGACAAAATGAGTGTATTCTGGATTTAGTTTACTGCAATAACTCTGAGTGAGCAGGTAATAATGAATATGATTGATAACGAGTTAATATCCGGGATTGAGGAACCCGATGAGCACTCTGCCATTGCTCGCCTGATCGAACTCGGGCGGCAAAAGTCTTATGTGACCATTGATGATATTCTGGGCTTTTTCCCAGACGCTGAGCAAGACGTGGACCAGCTTGAGGAGGCGTTCGCAGCTCTGCTGAGCGCCGGCATCCCCTACCTGGATGAAGCCGCCGTAGGCGGCCCCAGCGAAGAGGAGCTGATCGAGGAAGAGGAAAACGAAGAGGATGTTCGTCGCGAGTTTGGCGTTGATGACAACTATCTGGCGAACATAGACACCGATGACACGATCGGTCTGTATTTGAAAGAAGTGGGCCGAGTTCCGCTGTTAACGGCGGAAGAGGAAGTAGAGCTAGCGCAGCGCATCGAGCGTGGCAGGCTGGCGCGCGAGGAATTGGCGAAGGGTAATGTCAGCCCACGCCGTCGCCAGGAGCTACAGGCCCTGATCGAAGATGGTTGGGCTGCTCGTGAGCATTTGATCACCGCCAACTCCCGTCTGGTGATCAGCGTGGCGAAGAAATACATGGGGCGCGGCGTACCCTTTTTGGATTTAATTCAAGAGGGGAACATTGGCTTGATCCGCGCGGCGAAAAAGTTTGATTATCGCCGCGGGCATAAATTCAGCACTTACGCCACCTGGTGGATTCGCCAGGCGGTGACGCGAGCGATTGCCGATCAAGGGCGCACGATCCGCGTTCCGGTGCATATGGGCGATCAGATCAACAAACTGTTGCGCGTCCAACATCAGCTGACTCAGCGCCTGGGCCGCGACCCATCTGTGGAGGAACTGGCGGAAGCCCTGGATGTTACGCCACAGAAAGTAGAAAACATGATCCAGGTGGCGCGCCGCCCACTTTCGCTGGAAACCCCAACAGACGACGAAGAAGATTCGGTGTTGGGCGATTTTATCCAAGATGAAGAGGTGCCCGCGCCAGATGAGACTGCCACATACAACTTGCTACGCGAGCATCTGGAGACTGTGCTCAATGGCCTGCCGCCGCGTGAAGTGCGCATCTTACAATTGCGCTATGGATTGCTGGATGGTCAGGCGTACACCCTGGAAGAGGTGGGGCGCAAGATGGGCGTTACTCGCGAGCGGGTGCGGCAGATCGAGGCGCAAGCCCTCAGTCGGTTGCGTCACCCGGCGATCCGCCGTAAACTGCGAGAATACCTGGGTTAGTTTTTTGTTTGGATCAGCAAACTGAAGCGAGGAGGATTGCCCGAAAAGGGCAGTCCTTTTCGATTCATGTGGACATTAGGTGGTGGTGCTCTTGCTGATGAAGTGTTGGAGAATATCTCCCAACGGATAAGCCGCCCAGAGGCTGACGAAAGGCGTCAGAGGCATGACGTAACGTTGCCAGGCCAATGGGACGAAAAGCGCCAGCCCGATAAACTGGCAGGCGGTCGCCAGCAAGATGAGCGCCAGTATTCTGCCTTGTTCGACGTGAACGCGGCGCAGTCGCAGCAACGCCAACAGAACGCCAATGAGCGTCCATGCTAACAGGATGGGTCCACCAATCAGGCCGCGCAACAGGTTGTGGAGAGGAATTGCCAGATAGGCCTGTTCAGCAGGAGCGGTTTCTTGCTGGTAATTGCCATATTCAGCAAAAGAAGGCGGCGCAAGGAATAAGTTGATTAATAAGGCCGCGCTGCGTTCTGCGGGCGTTTCGAGCAACTTTTCTGGCGCGAATAGGCGGGCGTCTTCGACTTGCTTTTGTAGTAGCTCTTCCCTGCTCTGGATGGCGCTTCGGATCGCTCCCAGGGGTTGCCGCCACAGAAATGGATTAAGCGCCAGGGTGACGCCAGCTAAAACCGCCAACATTTGCGTTTCAACTGCGATCAGTCGCCATAGGCGCTGTTTCCAGGGAAGTTCTGCCTCGGGCGAAATCTTCCAGGCGACCGCCAACAGCGCGGCGGGCAACAAGGCAAGCGCCGAATGTTTGGCGTTAATCGCCAGGGCGAGGCCGATTCCTGCCAGCCAGGGGCGACGGTCGGCGTATAACAGGCTCCAAATTGTAAAGGAAACGCCAAAAGTTAGCGCTCCCTCCCCCATTGCCCGGCGAGCGTGCAGCAAGACCAGCATGTTGACAGCTAGCAATAAACTGGCGAATATGCCGCCCCATTCTCCACTCATTTGCCTACCAACGAGATAGAGAAAGAACATGCTGAAAGGAAGCAGCATCGTTGTGGACAAACGTGCAATGTACAATAGTGCTGCATCGGGCAGCGCGCCTGCCTGGCGATTCTCCTCCCATGTTTTCGACCAGTCCCAATCTTCACTTAACGCTTCGCCTCTCCAGATGAAACGTCCTAATCCGATGATCAGTCGCCCTAATGGAGCGTCAATCTTGCGGTAGTGCATCCGCAGGTCAATATTCGTTTCTGGCGTCCAGGCAAGCGAAAATGGTCGTCTCCAAAAGGCTTCGAAGTCACTGCTCATAAAGATATAGGTACTCTCGTCTGGGTGAAAGGGTACGAGCGGCAGGCTCCACACAGCGAAAACAGTTGCCAGAGTCGTGAGGAGGATGAATCCTGCTGACGGGCGCAACTGTAGTTTTCCGCTCTTCCGAGATGGGTGGGATTGGATTCCGCCGGATTCCATAGTTGGTATCATACGTTGTTTCGCGGTGCTTTGTCAACTAACAAAATCAACAGGGTTTTTTCCTGTTCGTTGACTTGTGAGTGGTGGGGAACACGGCTAAAATTGACTCTAATGAATTCCTGGCAATTGTGGACAACGGCTGGCGTAGCGTTTTGTCTGGCAGCCGGGTTGAAACTTTGGATTATCCTCAAGGGTTGGGCGCCGTTCAACGCCGATGAAGCTATTGTGGCGTTAATGGCGCGCCATATCTTGCACGGCGCCAGGCCGGTGTTCTTCTATGGCCAGGCGTATATGGGCAGCCTGGATGCTTTCCTGGTCGCAGCGGCGTTTGCCTGGTTCGGGGAGCACGTCTGGGCGATCCGTTTGGTGCAGGGGGTCTTGTATCTGGGTTTTCTGAGCACTACCATTTGCATCGGGCGACGCGCCTTCGGTTCTTGGAGTGTCGGCGTCCTGGCGGCGATCTTGCTGGCGATCCCAACCGTCAATGTCACACTTTATACAACAGTCTCTTTGGGCGGTTATGGGGAAGCGTTGCTGATCGGAAATTTGATTTTGCTCGCAGCAATGCGCTTGGCCGAAAGTTTCCGCTCCGAAAACGGTTCTGCGACGCTCTGGTTATGGCTGGGGTTGGGTTTTCTGGTCGGTCTGGGGCTATGGGCTTTTGGCCTGACACTGGTGTTCAGTTTGCCGGCTGGTGTCTACTTGCTCATTCAGTTGCGCCGCTCTTCCAGAAATGTGGATCGTCTGCTCTTACCACTGGCGCTAAGTATCGTCGGAGGCTTGATCGGTGCCGCGCCCTGGTGGGGATACGCGCTGAAATATGGCTTTGTTCGTTTAGTCAGTGAATTGGGTGGAGGGGCTATCGCGAGCGTGGAGCCGTCGGGATGGCTGGCGCGGGTAAGCGGTCGTTTATTAGGCCTGTCCTTGTTAGGCAGCACGGTCACCTTGGGGCTACGTCCACCCTGGACAGCCTCCTGGTTGGCTTTGCCCCTGGCGCCTTTCATCCTGTTCTTTTGGACGGCCGCCGCAGGATATACCTGGCGCGGCTTGCGCTCCGGGTTTCCTCGACGCGCCGAGCGGTTATTGTTGCTGGGGGTGATGGCAACGGTATTGTTGGGGATGATTGGCACACCCTTTGGCGCCGATCCGTCGGGGCGTTATTTCTTGCCTCTGGCTGCGCCAATGAGTTTGTTTGCTGCGGCGATGATTTTACATCTGCGTCGTCGTTGGGGGAACTGGGCGTTCATGCTGGCGGGCTTACTTCTGGTGTTTCACTTGTGGGGGACGTTGCAGTGCATACAACGTTTCCCACCCGGCATCACCACGCAATACTACGCGCCGTCTCAGGTTGACCAACGCAGGATGCCCGACCTGATTGCATTTCTTGAAAAGCATGGCGAGAGGCGCGGTTATACCAATTATTGGGTGGCTTATCCGCTGGCGTTTCTCTCTCAAGAAAAGATTATCTTCGTTCCACGGCTGCCCTATCACCTGGACTTCCGCTACACTCCCAGAGATGACCGTTATGCGCCTTACGATGATGTCGTCGCCCAGAGCGAGCGAACAGCCTATATTTGCACCAATCATCCGGAATTGGAGGCGTATTTACGGCAGAAATTTCATCAACTGGGCGTATCCTGGAAAGAGGAGCGTATTGGCGATTATCAGATATTTTATGGGCTATCCCGCCCGGTCAGGCCGGAGGAAATTGGTTTAGGCCTAACTGCGGGTGACTGATCGAAGTTTATGTTTCAAAGGGTGTGCAGAGGCGGAAGTAATGTCTAAATGAACTTCTCCCAGGCTTTTTCCACTGCTTCTTTAATCTCTTCGATAAAGCGATTCTTGCGAAAACGCTCAGCGTTCTGGCGAATGGTGACAGAGTCAAATTGATGCTGACGCGTTTCGAAATCCTGCACAGCAAAGCGGAGACTTTCAACGCTCTGTTCAGGGAAAAAGATGCCACTCACGCCCTCGACGACAGTCTCCAGGGCGCCGCCGCCACGATAAGCGATCACAGGCTTGCCGCATGCCTGGGCTTCGACCGGCGTGATGCCGAAATCCTCCAGGGCGGCGAAGACGAATGCTTTTGCATTTTGCATGTACTGGCGCAGGGTTTCCTTTGGTTGATAGCCGAGAAAGGTCACATTCTTTCCGGCCTGGGCGCGTAACTTTCTACAATCGGGGCCATCGCCAATCACTACCAGCTTTTTATCGGGCATTTCCGAAAACGCCTGCACAATCAGATCTATCCGTTTGTAAGGCACCAGGCGCGAAATCGTCAAATAATACTCGCCTCCTTGATTGGCTGGGGTAAAATATTCCGTGTCCACAGGCGGGTATATAACTTCCGCCTCGCGTCGGTACGTTTTCCAAATGCGGCCAGCGGTGTGGCGCGAGTTCGCCAAGAAAATGTCCACCCGATTGGCGCTGGCTTGATCCCAAAGGCGCATGTAATGCAAGATGAGGCGCGCCAAGAACCCGATCATTTTCCGATCCAGACCCGTTTGGCGCAAATAAAGGTTCTGCAAATCCCAGGCGTAGCGCATCGGTGTGTGGACATAGGAGATATGCAGTTGATTGGGGCGCGTCAGGATGCCTTTGGCGACGGCGTAGCTGGAGGAGAGCAGGATGTCATACTGTTCTAGGTCGAGTTGCTCGATTGCCAGGGGCATCAAAGGAAGAAATAATCTGTGACGCTTGCGAGAAGCGGGTAAGCGTTGTAGAAAAGAGGTGATGATTTGGCGATTGGCAGTCCACTCTCCGCAAGCCCCTTCAGGATCGTATAACAGCGTATAAATGGGCGCCTGTGGCCAGATCTCCAAGAGCGATTTCAGCACCTGTTCTGCCCCGCCCTGGGTGATTAACCAATCGTGGATAATTGCAATTCTTGGCTGTTGATTCATGTTTTGGAGTTAATTTCCTCGCCAACTTGCTGCAAAGTTTGAAGAACCTGATCTGCGGTTTTTTGCCAGGAAAATTGAGCCGCGCGCTCCAGACTTAAGATGCTCAATCTATGGCGCAACGATTCATCAAGGAGGACGCGCCACATCGCCTCGCTGATTTCATCAATTTTTAGGGGGTCGCAGAGTAGCCCTGCGTTCCCAACAATTTCTTCCAAAGCGCCGCCTTTAGAGGCAATAACCGGAGTTCCGCAAGCCATGCTCTCCAACGCTGGCAGGCCAAAACCTTCCATCAGAGAGGGAATGACTAACGCCAGCGCGCTGGTGTAGAGCGGCGGCAAGTCCGAGTCGTTGACTGCACACAGAAACAGGACACCTGGCTGTTGGATGGCGAGGCGCGGGTCTCGAAACGCCCTTCCTGTCGCGCCTGCCAATACCAAACCAATATTTGGATCGGTCGAATGGATCTGTTCAAAGGCTTTCAATAAACGCGGCAGGTTCTTGCGTGGTTCAAGCGCTCCGACGAATAAAAAATACTGATCGGGCAGTTGGAATTTTATACGCACGCCTTCGCAAGCGTGTGGGTCTGCAGAGCGAAACTGGCAGCTCACACCTGGATAGATGACCGTGATTTTTTCTTCGGGAAGCGATAAACACTCCAGAAGACGCCCTTTTGCATAATTTGAAACAGTCAAGATACGCCGGACGCGCCAGGCAAGGCGCGGGAGTAAAAAGCGATACCAGGCTGCGAAGGACGCCTGATACCATTCCGGGCGCTCCAGCGCGGCTGTGTCGTGCAGCGTCACTACCTGATTGGCGACAGACAAAGGACCGGTGTTCGCCGGGGACCAAAGCACATCGTTGGAGCGTATACTTTGCGGCAGAATCGCCTGCTCCCACAGGTTATTCCCCAGCCGACCGAAATTGAGTGGCGGCGAGATCACCTGCGCGCGGGGTCCCAGGCAACGGGTTGTTTCTTGCGCATAGCGTTGTACGCCGGTGAGGGGGGCGAATTGATAACGACCGTTGATAATAAAACGCGGTATAGATCGGTCAGGAGCAGTGCACCTGATCATTTAAAAATTATAACATTGGAAGATAAAAGGCGTTGCCAGAGAGTTCGTCTTCTGGACAAAGTTTAGGGTAAAATTCACTGAAATTGCAATTTTTCAAACGATTTCCTGCGGATCATCGCAGCTTAATTCATTTTGGCGTTTATGCTGACATTGAAATAAACTGGAACATGCAAACAGGCTTACGAAGGCGTAATCCTCAATGGATGTTCGCCGGACTCGCAATCCTGGCGGGTCTGGTGATATTTTTTCTCTATCTGGCGAATTATCGCTACTGCGTTCAGAATCCCGGGGGGAGCGATTTTCTGCCACGTTGGGTTGGCGCCCGCAAGTTCCTTATGGAAGGGATAAGCCCGTATAGCGCGGAAACCACAGCGGAAATTCAACGCATGTTCTATGGAAGGCCGGCGCGGGCAGATGAAGATCAGGTTCTTTTTGTTTACCCCTTCTACTCCATCTTTGTCTTTGGCCCATTTGCTTTAATCCCGGACTACAATACGGCGCGCGCGGTTTGGATGACGATGTTGGAGATCTGCATCGTCGCGATTGTGATGATCAGCGTCGTCCTTAACCGATCGCGGCTTTCGACTCTCATGTTGGGCGGATTGCTGTTGTTTGCTGCGTTGTGGTATTACA
>DYGV01000001.1:0-30096 GCA_020724505.1 Anaerolinea thermophila | reverse complement strand
CAGAATAACCATCTGCTGTTTGTGGCAGCGGCGTTTCTGGCAGTCCGCACCGGTCATGATGCTTTGGCGGGACTCTTATTAGCGCTCTCGACCATTAAACCGCAGATGGTTATTCTGCTCATTCTATTGACACTGCTATGGAGCGCTTCCAGCCGCCGCTGGGTGCTTTTTTGGAGTGTGGTGGGCAATATCGTACTGTTGTCTGCGATTACAAGCCTGCTAATCCCTGATTGGATCTGGCAAAACCTGGTGCAGGTTTTTGCCTATCCGCGCTATACATTGCCTACAACGCCAGGCGAGATCTTTACCTTGTGGGTGCCGGGCGTCGGAAAGCAGCTTGGCTGGGCGTTGACCATTTTGTTGACCGGAACGCTCGTCTGGGAGGCGCGTCTGGCGTGGGGTAAGGAAGCATATTGGTTCGTTTGGACCTCGTGTCTGACGCTCGCGGCAACCCAGCTAATTGGTATTCCAACTGCTACCGAAAACTACATGATCTTATTTCCGGCTGTGGTGATGGTCTTCGCCGCCTGGGATGAGCAATGGGGACCTGTTGGCAGGGCGTTGATCTTAATCAGTTGTTTAGGACTGTTCTTTGGCGTCTGGTGGTTGTTCCTCTCCACGCTGGTGGTTGGCGAACAGCCCATTCAGTCTCCAACGCTCTTCTTCCCTTTGCCGGTATTTTTGTTGGTTGGTCTGTACTGGGTGCGGTGGTGGGTATTGCGCCCTGAGCAACCGCTGCTGGATCGTTGGCGGCGTTTCCGCCATAAAATTTGACGTCTGAGAGGGCAGGTTAGATCATGCGCCGCATAGCTGGTCGAAAAACGCTTGGCTTGCTCTCGTTTTTATGGTTGGCGGCTTTAACTCTTGCCTATTATGTTACGCATAAGCCATTTACGCCCGAAATGGCTCTCAGCGTCGCGACGGCGGTCTGGCGCCTCATTCTTGCCTTAATTCTGGTCACGATTGCCGGCGGGTTAGGTCGGCGGTTGACGCCGAGTTTGTCTCTGTACCCTCTTGCCAGGTTATCGTTGCAGGCAGCACTAGGGTTGGGCTGCCTGAGCTTGTTGTGGCTGGCGATTGGTGCGATGGGCGGTTTGCGCCCGCTGATTGGCTGGGGGATGACGCTATTCTTGTTGGTTGCCTTGATACGCAGCGCGCTGGCATGGCTGCAAGATTGGCGCAAGTTGTCCGATCTTTGGGCGTGGGCGAGCAAATTGGATCAATTTTTAGCTGGCTGTATGATCATTGTTTTGCTATTTACTTTCGTAGATGCGTTAGCTCCGCCGATACGGTTTGATGCGCTGGTTTATCATCTGGCTTTACCGCAGCGATATCTCTCGCTGGGACGTTTTGCTTATATCCCGGAGATCATGTTTTGGGGAATGCCACAAACGGGCGAGATGATCTATACATGGGGGATGTTATTGGGCGGCGTCAACGTGGCTATGTTGGTGGGCTGGCTGTTCGGTGTTGTGGCGATGGTGGGTGTCTGGGGTGTGGCTTATGAGAGTCTGGGGCATCGCGCAGCTTGGGTGAGCGTGGCGACCCTGGTCTCCGGCTATACGCTCACCAAGAGCCTGTCCTGGGGCTATGTGGATTGGTTTGTAATTCTTTTTGGGCTAGCCTGGCTGGCTATTTGGCTGCACTGGAGCGAACAGCGCGGGCTTTTGCATTTGATATTAGCGGGTGTCTTGGCAGGCATGGCATGGGGGACGAAATACACCGCCGGCATCCTGTTGCTGATTGGATGGGCGATAATTTTATTTCATCGCCGAGGAGCGCTGCGCTCAGCTCTTGGTGAATGCCTCGTATACGGATTGGGTTTTGCAGCGCCGGCCCTGCCCTGGCTACTGAAGAATTTAATCGCCACTGGCAATCCGATCTATCCGCTATTTTTTCCATCTGGAGCGATGACGCCGCTGCGCCTCGTTCTATATCAGGGTGGCGAGCCGTTTGGCGGTTGGCAGGATGTTCTGCTGCTGCCCTGGCGAGCGACCTTTTTGGGGGTAGAGGGCGCGGTCGGCTACAATGCTTCCATCGGGCCACTCCTTTTTGGCTTAAGCGTTTGTGCATGGCTGGCTGGTGAGCATCTGGAAGAAAAAGGGCACGAGCGATTGAAGTTGACAGCCTATGCAGCTATTTTAGGAGTTCTGATCTGGTTGATAGCAGGGCGTTTTACTTCATATCTTCTGCAATCACGTCTGTATTTTGGTATTTTCCCGGCGCTTTCCATGCTGGCTGGGGCGGGTTTTATCGGTTTGAGGTCGCTCTCCCTGCCTGGCGTCCGTATTGGACGCCTGACGGCTGTATTCATTGCGTTGGTGGTTGGTCTGAATGTCGTTGAGGTTAGCGTGAGCGCTCTTCGCAGTGGCTCAGCATCGGTTGCTTTTGGCATTCTGTCGGAGAAGCAATACTTGGAAGATAATTTGGGTTGGTACGCTCCAACCATGCAGGCACTGCGCTCTCTGCCGGCCAGCTCACTGGCACTGATGCTTTGGGAAACACGGAGTTATGATTGCTGGCCGAAGTGCGAACCAGACGAAACGCTGGATCGTTGGCTGAATGATCGCTACGCAGGCGTTGTGGGGGCGTTCCCCAGGTCAAATGAGGAGATCCTGGCCGCCTGGCGAGATGCGGGTTACACGCACTTGCTTGTCCATCGGGCGGGCATGGATTTTGTTCGTCAAACAGGGCAATCAGGATACACGCCCGAAGATTGGATTACGTTGGATAATTTACTGAATACGCTCCAAAAGCAAAAAGATTTTGGCAACGCTTACACTTTATATTCATTATCTCCATGAACCGCTGGGTGCTCCTTTCACTTTTGTTGCTTGGCTTTTTCGTCACCTGGTTGGCGGCTCGCTTTCAGCACGCGCCGGGATATATGGACGCGGAATATTACTATATTGGTGGGTTGCGTTTGGCTGAAGGGGATGGTTTCAGCGAGGAAATCCTCTGGAACTATCTCGACGACCCGCAGGGTTTGCCTCATCCGTCTCATGGCTATTGGATGCCCTTAACCTCGCTGGTAGCTGCATTAGGTATGACCTTCAGTGGTAGTCGCACGTTTGTAGGGGCTCAATGGATCTTTCTGCTCCTTGCCGCCTTTATTCCTCCACTAACTGCCCATTTAGCATTTCTTCTTACTGCGCGTAAAAATCTAGCTGTACTTTCTGGTTTATTAGCAGTTTTTCCTGGGTTTTATTTGGTCTATTTACCCACTTCGGATTCATTTGGGATTTGTATGTTATTGGGTGGACTTTTCTTGCTGGCTGCGGGCAGCACGCACAGATTTGCTCCATTGGCAATGGGTTTATCCGCCGGGTTATTACACTTGAGCCGGGCAGATGGAATTCTCTGGCTGTTCGTGGCGTTGATCTTCGTCGCGCTTCAAAGAAAGGAACAGGGCGGATGGTTGGCGCGTTTCGGTCTGTGCCTGGCAGGGTATCTGATCGTGATGGCGCCATGGATGTTGCGCAACCTGCGCGTCTTTGACTCGCTGCTCTCGGCAGGGGGCGGTCGTTCTTTATGGATCACCCAATACGATGAAATGTTTATTTACCCGGCTTCTTTGCTTACTGCTAAACGCTGGTTGCAATCCGGCTTGGGCGAGCTCCTTTCGGCGCGGGGTTGGGCGCTAGGTCTGAATCTACAAACTGCGCTGGCCGTGCAGGCGGAAATTTTCCTGACGCCGTTGATCTTGGCTGGCATGTGGCGTTTGCGGGACAACCGACGGGTTCAGGCGGGCGTCCTTGCCTGGGCGTTTATTCTAGCAGCAATGACGATCGTCTTCCCTTATCAAGGCGCTCGCGGCGGCTTCTTTCATTCCGGCGCAACAATACAACCCCTCTTGTGGGCGGTCGCTCCGTCTGGTTTGGAGGCGTTTATTGAATGGGGTGGGCGGAGGCGAGGCTGGGACATATCTCAAGCCCAACGAGTCTTTGGCGTTGCTTTGGTTTTGATGGCGATCGTTCTGACGATTGCGCTTACTTTTCGCCGTTTGGCGGGTGGGGAATTTTCTGAGCGCGCCTGGAATGCCAATCATCAGCGCTATTCCCAGGTGGAGCTGGAACTGCAACGTCGAGGCGTTGATCCGCAAGCAGTCATCATGACCAACAACGCCCCCGGTTATTACGCGGCTGCGCGTCGCCCGGCGATTTCGATCCCCTATGGAGATCTTCGGACTTTGTTGGAGGTCGCTGAGCGCTATCAGGCGCGGATTTTACTGGTGGAAGTCGAGCAGGTGCAGGGCGAACAGCTCCTGGAGCACCCAGGCGATCGCCCAGGATTGGATTACTGGGGAACCACGGCAGATGTCAGGATCTATGCTATTCAACAACCCTGAAACCACTCTGCATCGCAGGTTGACATGGTTGGCCGTTGGAGCGTGCCTGTCGCTCAGCGCTTATTTGCTGACCAGCGTGATCACCTACCGAATAGGTTTCCCATTGGATGACGCCTGGATTCACCAAACCTATGCGCGTAACCTTGCTGCCCGCGGTGAATGGGCGTTTATACCGGGCCAGCCCTCTGCCGGTTCTACTGCGCCCGCTTGGTCTGCATTGTTAGCAGTGGGTCACTGGCTTGGTTTAGGTCCATATCTGTGGACTTATTTCTTGGGATGGATATTGCTAGGGGCGACCGGATGGGCGGGAATGCGCTGTTTTCAGAGATTGTTGCCTCAGCGGGAGCGGTTTGGCCTTTGTGTGGGCGTTTTCCTGATTTTCGAATGGCACCTGGTCTGGGCGGCCGGCTCAGGTATGGAAACCTTGTTGTTAGGGGCGTTGATTTTAGTCGTGGCCGGCAACCTCGCCTCCGAACAAAAGCAGAACTGGTTTGCGCTGGGAGTTTTGATTGGCGCAGGCGTATGGGTACGCCCCGATAGCATTACCTTAGCCGGACCGGCGTTATGGGTCTTGATGTTCAGAGAGAAGACCTGGAAAAGCCGGGCGCGTGCGGCGATGAATTGGATGACGGGCTGGTTGTTGCTGTTTGCGCCGTATCTGATGTTCAACAAGCTGTTGGCGGGAAACTGGTGGCCGAACACATTTTTCGCCAAGCAGGCTGAGTATGCGATCTTGCGAGATCTGCCATTATGGCGGCGATATTTCGCAGAGCTGAGCTTGCCTATGATTGGGGCTGGGGCTGTGTTGCTACCGGGTTTTCTTCTCAGGGCGGTTCATTCTCTTCAGCGCAAAGCCTGGCATGACCTTGCTCTTCCCTTATGGTTTGCGGGTTATTTGTTTATTTACGCGCTTCGCTTACCGGTCGTTTATCAACATGGGCGTTACATCATACCCGCCATGCCGGTATTTTTTGTGTGGGGGTTGGCTGGTTTGGTGGAATGGATACAACCCCAAAGCGCGGCGCCTTTGCCGCGCGTTGTGAGTCGAGTTTGGTTGCTTTCTTTAGGGTTGGTTGGCGCGGTCTTTTGGGTGGCGGGGGCGCGAGCCTATGGACGAGATGTAGCCGTCATCGAGAGCGAAATGGTAGCGACAGCGCGGTGGACGGCGGAGAATACCGATCCCGATGCGCTGATCGCAGCGCATGATATTGGCGCGCTGGGATATTTTGGCGATCGTCAATTGTTGGATTTAGCTGGCTTGGTTTCGCCAGAAGTGATCCCCTTTATTCGCGATGAGGAGCGCCTGGCGGCTTATCTGGACGCTCAACAGGCAGATTATCTGATCACCTTCCCGGATTGGTATCCCCGTTTGATTCAAGGAGGACGGTTGATCTACACTACCGGCGCGCCGTTCAGCCCTGCCTTAGGAGGAACGAATATGGCTGTATATGCCTGGGAAGGATTGTCCTCATCATCTCCGCTGTTGTCTATCACATCCTCATGTGCTATACTCTATGACGAAAGGTGAGCTATGACCGATGAGATCACCGTAGTTGTTGTGGATGATCACCCGCTTTTTCGGCAAGGGGTGACCGATTCGCTCTCGCTTGAACCGGATATTCAGGTGGTGGGTCAGGCGGAAAACGGCCAAAAAGGGTTGGATCTACTGCGCAAATTTCGCCCCCAGGTGGCAGTTGTGGATGTTAACCTGCCGGATATGAACGGTCAGGTGCTGACCTTACGGGCAGGCTCGGAGAAGCTGCCAACACGCATCATTTTGTTGACCGCATACGACGATCATGGGCAGAGGATTTATGGCATCCGTGCGGGGGCGTATGCTTATAGCTCTAAAGAAATCCAGCCAGAGGCGCTGGCGCGCATGGTGCGGATCGTTGCCTCCGGTTGGTATGTGGTTGGCGAACAGGTCTTCGACGCCAATGAACTTGCTGCCTGGTTACAATCGCAGGCGCCAGGGTTGCAAGAGACGGATAGCCGACTGGATGAGCCTCCCTATCAGTTACTCTCGGAACGCGAGATGGAAGTGCTCAAATGCATTGCCAGCGGACTTAGCAACAAAGAGATAGCGCTTGCATTGGGCATCAGCCATCAGACAGTGAAAAATCATGTCACCTCGATTTTGCATAAACTTCGGGTGGATGATCGCACGCAGGCGGTTCTATATGCGCTGCGTTATGGTTGGGTGCGGATCAAATAAATTTTCTCAGGGAGTTGTGCCATGCTTAGCGATGTGAAACCGGAGAGCGATGCGTGGAGTGAGCTGAAAGAACAAATTCAGGCTGATCTGGAGCAAAGCCGACGCGAATTGAAGGAAATTGCTTTAATGCTGGAACAAAGCCAGCTAGAAGTGAATAAATTGGCACAACGCAATGCCTCGATCACCTCCCATTTGCAGCAAGTGCAAGGGCAATTTGATACCCTGCCCAGGGCGGATATTCGCATGGCTTATGACTCTGCGCTGGATGCGCAGCAACGTCTGTTTGTGATGCGTGGGCAGTTGGAGAAACTACAAAGCGACCGCGCTCACCTAACCCGCTTCATCGCCATGATGGAGAAGGTGCTCACGGTGATGGAAGGTGGCGGTGTGGGAAATGGAGATGCGGGAGGCGGCTCCACTGCGCGCGCGTTTGAAATGATGATCCAGGCACAGGAATCCGAGCGACAGCGACTTTCGCGGCAGATGCATGATGGCCCGGCGCAAGCATTGTCTAACTTTATCCTGCAAACAGAGATCGCTATGCGTCTGTTTGATCTGGATCAACAGAAAGCGCGAGAAGAACTGGAAAATCTGAAAATCTCCGCTACCACCACCTTTCGTAAGGTGCGCGACTTCATCTTCGAATTGCGCCCGATGATGTTGGATGATCTGGGGCTGGTGCCGACTTTAAAGCGTTATGTGGACGCCTGGAAGGAGCAATCCGGGATTGATGCTCGCTTGATGGTAACCGGCAAAGAACGGCGGCTGGAATCTTACGAAGAGGTGATGATTTTCCGCGCTATTCAAGAACTGCTGAATAATGTGGCGCGACATAGCAGCGCCTCATCGGTTAAAGTGCAAATTGATTTGGGGGAGGGGCTGATCAAGGTCACGGTGGACGACGATGGCAAAGGTTTCGACCCTCGCGTTCTAGAGGAAAAGGGAGGCATGGGGCTAAAAGTAATCCGCGATCGGGTGGACATGTTGGGGGGCGTTATGGATGTGGATAGCGTGGCGGGTCAGGGAACTCGGGTGACTTTCCAACTGCCCATCTTGGAGCCATCGCAAGTGCCCTGAAATGTTATAGAAATTGAAAAATTAGAAGACTTTGCACAATTGAAAGGTATTTTAAGCCTTTGTACTATTGATTTTTGGGGAACTTATTCTATAATAAGTTCAGGCTTAGTAATTCATGCAAGCACTCTTACACAGAAAGGAGGTGAAAACCATGTTGTTCGCTCCGAAGGAAAAGGGTCAGGGTCTTGTTGAATATGCGTTGATTCTTGTTTTGGTCGCGATTGTTGTAATTGTCATTCTCGCCCTGCTCGGCCCCGCGATCGGCGATGTCTTCAGCCAGATTTTGGAAGCGATCTAAGAATCAAGCTGCGATTGCTGGGCAGAGCAACGTCCGGCAATCAGAATAGGAACAGAATTAGCGATGGCCTTGCCAACGGCAAGGCCATCTTGTTGTTCAAATTCAAGTAAGGTTATTAGCGAATTTATCAATTTAACTTGACTTTTATCCTTAAAAGTGTATGATTGGTTATAACTGAACCCATACCTTTGGAGGCGATTATGCGTCGTGGGCGAGTGTTCTTTTTCCTGGCGTTCATTTTAATCCTTGGTTTGGCTGGCGTGTTAATTGTCTATCGTTTCTTGCTTCCTCGCACCGGACCGGCGCCGGGTGAAACAGTGACGCCAACACCCCAACCAATCGAGATCCTCTACGTCACTCAAAACATTTCAAAAGGCACAAAACTGGATGCATCCATGTTGGCTCCAATCCCATGGCAAGAAAGCGCTATTGCGCCAGGGATGTTCACTGCCGACCAGATAGAAGAGCTGGAAGGACGTATCGTGAAGTATGATATTGCCGCGGGTACGCCGCTGGTTGACTCGTTTTTGTTGAAAGAAAACGAGCAGCTCCCATCCGCTGGTTCGCCGTGGGCGCTCACCATTCCGCCGGGTATGGTAGCAGTTTCCATCCCGGTTAATCGCATTGCCAACGTGTCCTATGCGCCGAGGCCGGGTGATCACATCAATGTGATCGTCAACCTGGCGTTTGTGGATGTAGATACCGATTTCCAATCGGCGCTGCCCAACCATACAGGCCTGGCGCTTTCTTCTGGGCCGCCGAACCCAGAGACCGGCGCGCCTGACCCGTTAACCGTAGGTGTCGCCTCGCTGGCTTTAGGCGGGGGGGTGAACGCGGAAACCGGAGAACCTCAGACGCCATCTCGCTTAGAAATCGGTATAGCGGGCAAAACGATCATTGATCCGGTGCTGGGTCAGGCGCTCTATGTGGTGCCCTCGGAGCGGCAACGCCCGCGTTTTGTCAGCCACATGTTGCTGCAAGATGTGGTCGTGCTTCAGGTAGGCGACTTCCCGCTACCGGGGCAGGAGGTGCAATTGGGTCAGGCTACTCCGACGCCCAGCCCAGATGAGGTCCAACAAGGCGGGCAGGCTCCGGCGCCCACCGCGCCCGATGTCATTACCCTGATTGTACGCCCGCAGGACGCGCTGACTTTGAACTTCATCATGATGGCGCAATCCAAGATGGCTGCTCAATTATCTTTGGTTTTGCGCAGCGCCAACGACAATTCACGTGAGAATGTGTTACCTGTAACGCTGCAATTTCTGTTAGAGCAGTATCAGATCCCCGTACCAGCGCGGTTGCCTTACAGCCTGAATCCACGTATTGACGAACTCTCCCTTCCTTAAGTTGTGGGATAATAAGGGCAAATCGTAACTGGCGCTGCGTTCGGAGCTGAGTACATGACTGGTGGTGAAGAAAAAATCCGAGTATTGATCGTTGATGACATCTCGGAGACACGAGAAAACATACGCAAGCTGCTCCAATTTGAGAAGGACTTAGAGGTAGTGGGAGCAGCCAATTCAGGCCGTTCGGGCGTTGAGCAAGCGCGCGAATTAAAGCCGGACGTTGTCCTGATGGACATTAACATGCCGGATATGGATGGCATCACTGCCACAGAGTTGATTCGGCAACACAACCCGGCAACGCAAATCGTAATACTTTCAGTGCAAGGCGATCCGAACTATATGCGCCGTGCCATGCTGGCGGGAGCGCGGGACTTTTTGACCAAACCCCCAGCGGTGGACGAACTGACGGCGGCCATTCGGCGCGCCGGAAAGATGGCTTTTGCGGAGCGGCTTAAAGCTGGACCGGTCGCCGGTATGCCCGGCGGCGTTCCTGGCTTTGCGGCGGCTCAGGCAGCTTTAGGTAAGATCATCGTGGTATATAGCCCCAAAGGTGGCGCTGGAGCAACAACGATCGCTGTCAACCTGGCGGTGACGCTGCATAACGAAGAAACGCCGGTTGCGCTGGTGGATGCAAACCTGCAATTCGGCGATGTGGCTGTCTTTATGAATGAACAGGTGCGCAATAGCATCCTGGACCTGGCGCCGCGGGCGGACGAGTTGGAAGCTGAAGTCGTGCGCGAAGTGATGTTGACGCATAACGCCACCGGGGTCAAAATATTGGCGGCGCCCACACGCCCCGAATACGCCGAAAACGTAACCGGTGAACAGTTTGTGAAGGTGTTGAAGTTTCTGCGCACAATGTTTTCCTACATTATTGTGGATGCTTCAACGACGCTCACCGATGTTGTGCTGGCGGCGATGGATACCAGCGACCTGATTATCTTGCTGACCACGCAGGAGATTCCGGCTATCAAGAATGCCCGTCTCTTCCTGGATCTGGCGGATGTGTTGAACATTGAACCCCGGCGCATCTTATTCATCATGAATCGTTTTGATAAGCGCATTGGTATCTTGCCGGAGAAGATTGGCGAAAGTTTCAAGCGCGAGATTTCGGCAGTGATTCCCTATGAAGATCGGGTGATCATCCCCTCGGTGAATCGGGGCATCCCCTTTATGATGGGGGATCGCACGCGGCCAATCGCCAAGAATTTTCTGGCGCTGGCGGAGGTCGTTCGGCAGCGCATCACCGAGTTAGCGACAGAGAGCGCCGAAAACGTGGCGGTGGTTAAAAAGCGGTAATCGTTGGACCCTAAAGTAAGTGGGTCTGGGAGGTTTGGAATATGTCGTTGCTCAAACGGATTGAACAGGGCCAGGGAAAGCCTGGACAACAGGCTGGCGGAGAGTCGTCTCCGCCCGGTACAGGCCCCACGCAAGGAACGGCAAGTTCGCGCCTGGTGAATTTGCAGGCGCGTCGCGTCGCTCCTCCGGGGGTTAGCCCGCAGAAAGACACTTATTTTGACCTTAAGACGCGCGTCCAAAACCGCCTGCTGGCGGAATTAGATCCTTCAATGGATATTTCCAGGGTCAATGATGTGCGCGCCACCATTCAGGAGTTGTTTGAACAGATCCTGGCGGAAGAAAACATTGTCTTGACGCGCCCGGAGCGGCATCGCCTGTATGAACAAATCGCAGCGGAAATTTTGGGGTTTGGCCCGCTTCAACCTTTGTTGGAAGATGAAACGATCACCGAAGTGATGGTCAATGGCGCGAAGAATATTTACATTGAGCGCGGCGGGAAGATCCACCGTGTGCCGGTATCTTTCGAAAGCGATGAGCATGTCATGCGCATTATTGACCGCATTGTGTCTCCTATGGGGCGGCGTATTGATGAGTCCAGCCCTTATGTGGACGCGCGCTTGCCCGACGGCTCGCGCGTCAACGCGGTCATCCCACCCATCTCTTTGGTGGGACCGGTGTTGACCATTCGTAAATTCTTCAAAAGCCCCATCACTATTGATCAGTTGATTCAATTTGGCTCCATTACCCCTGAGGCGCTGCAGTTTTTGAAAGCCTGCGTGGAAGCGCGATTGAACATCGTCATTTCCGGCGGCACGGGTTCGGGGAAAACGACGCTCTTGAATATTCTGTCCCAATTTATCCCCAGTGATGAGCGCATTGTGACCATCGAGAATGCCGCAGAGTTGCAGTTGCGCCAGGAGCATGTGGTCACCCTGGAATCGCGCCCGCCCAATATTGAGGGCAAGGGAGAGGTGACCATTCGTCAATTAGTGATTAACGCTTTGCGTATGCGTCCCGATCGGATTATTGTAGGCGAGATTCGCGATGACGCCGCGTTGGATATGCTCCAGGCAATGAACACCGGCCACGATGGATCCATGACCACAGCCCACTCCAACAGCCCACGCGACACGCTTGCCCGTATCGAAACTATGACTATGATGGCGGGGATGGAGCTACCGGTGCGCGCCATTCGAGAGCAGATTGCGTCGGCAATTGACCTGGTAGTTCATCAGGAACGCTTGCGAGATGGCTCGCGCAAAGTGGTGAACATCACCGAAGTCAGCGGTATGGAAGGGGATGTCATCACTATGACCGACGTGTTTGTGTTCGAACAGACCGGCATCGAGAATGGTAAAGTCGTTGGACGGTTGAGACCAACCGGTTTGCGGCCAAAATTCATGGATAAGATTGAGGCGGCAGGAATCCACTTACCGGCGTCTATATTTGGCATCGGTGAGCGGCGCAGATATTGATAGACCTGACACATCATCGCTCTTCGATGCCGCGTCGTCTGGCTGTTGTGCATTTACCAATCGTCCAGATTGAAAGGTGTAGTCTATGGACCCAATGCTATTGATATTGATCTTTGGCGGGGGGGCAGCGGTGATCTTGCTGGTGATCGGCGTGGTGGTCACCGCGCGCAGCGAGCGTTCCCTGGTCGAAGAGCGCCTGGGTCGGTACCTGGAAGAGGAACAAATCGAAGAGAAAAAAGCGGAGAGAACCTCTCCGGTGGGGGACTGGTTAAACCGCCGTTTGGAACGGTCGAGCTGGGGCGAGGGGATCGCTCGCGAACTTGCCCGGGCGGATTTAAAGCTGAAGCCCGGCGAATATATAGCCACCATGATCATCACCGGCTTGGGCGTGGGATTTATTTTTTGGTGGCTGAGCGATCGGACGAGTGATTTTCCAATTCCAATCTTTGGGATTGTTGGGTTCGTCTTGGGGTTGTTTGTGCCGCGCGTGTTTGTGCGGCGGAAGCAAGGCCAACGATTAACTCGCTTTAACGATCAACTTGCCGATATGCTGAATTTGATGGTGAACGGTCTGCGCGCCGGTTACTCCACGATGCAAGCCATGGAAGCGGTCAGCAAAGAAATGCCCCCACCCATCAGCGACGAATTTCGCCGCGTCGTTCAGGAGATGCAGTTAGGCATTCCTATGGATAGCGCCCTGGCGAATTTGTTGCGTCGCATTCCAAGCGATGATCTGGATCTGGTGATCACTGCGATCAACGTGCAACGCGAGGTGGGCGGCAACCTGGCAGAGATTTTGGATACGATTTCCTATACTATCCGCGAACGCGTGCGCATTAAGGGCGAAATTCGTGTGTTAACCTCTCAGGTCATTTATTCGGGGCGTTTCCTGGCAGTCATGCCGCTAATCATCTCTGGCGTCTTGTGGCTGGTCAACCGCCCCTATATGATGCAATTCTTCAACCCAGAAACGCGCATCGTTGGCATCGCCGCTCTGTGCACCGGGGCGATGATGGTCATCGCCGGATATTTTGTCATGACCCGCATAGCGAATATCGAGGTTTAACCTGCACATGCGTTATAGATTATTCGCTGTGCAGTTGAGGAACTTGAAGGATTAAAACGTCCGAGGAGGTAGGCGCAATGCCAACTTTAATATTGGTTGGGCTGATCGTCCTGATCCTGATCGTAACGATAGTCTTGGTGCTAGTGGGATTGCGCGAAAGCCAGGAAACTGATCCTTTGCAGCAGCGCCTGGCTGAATTTGCGGCGCGTGGCGAAACAGCAACCCTGGAACAGATCGAGCTTTCTCAGCCGTTGCGAGACCGAGTCCTGATCCCGATGGCGAAACGCCTGGGAGAGATCGTGTCGCGCTTCACGCCGCAGAATGCATTGCAAGCTACAGCGCGTAAACTGGAACTGGCTGGGAACCCGCGCGGCTTAGAGCCAGCCGTTTTTTGGGCGCTGAGGATTATTGTCGCCGCAGCAATCGCCGGTTTCATGCTGTTTATTTTTAGCTTTGGCAGCTTGCAGTGGACTTGGGGAAGAAAGTTATTGCTTTTGAGCGGCTTTGTGGCGATTGGCTTTTATGTGCCTGAAATGCTCCTCACCAGTCGCATCCAGCGTCGCCAGAAGTCTATCCGCAAGGCGATGCCCGATGCCCTGGATCTGCTAACGATTTGCGTAGAAGCAGGTTTGGGTTTCGATGGCGCGATGCAAAAAGTTAGCGAGAAATGGAATAACGAGCTGTCTCAGGCTTTCGCACGGGTGATTCGAGAAATTCAACTGGGAAAACTACGCCGAGAAGCCCTGCGGGATATGGCGGATCGCATCGGGATACCGGAAATGACCAGCTTTGTGGCAGCGATCATCCAAAGCGAGCAGTTGGGCGTGAGTATGGCGAAAGTTCTGCGTATTCAAGCGGATCAAATGCGTATTAAACGCCGGCAGCTTGCAGAAGAAATGGCGCACAAAGCGCCGATCAAGATGTTGATCCCGATGGCGCTTCTGATCTTTCCCTCTATATGTATTGTTCTGATGACTCCCGCCGTGTTGATGATGATGCGCTCGACACTGGGCGACGTCCTCTTCCGCGGTGGGCCCTAAAATAAAAGCGTTATTGGGTCTGGCGCAGCCAGAGACAATTGAAGCTTGTTGCGAGGCGCAATGACTGCATTGGTGGCGTCGCAACGACCGGTTTATCACTTATACCGGTTTGCGTGGGCAGGTTTGGATTGGTTGTATCCGCCATATTGTGGGGGTTGTGGAAAAGCGGGTCAACGCTGGTGTTTGGATTGTCAACAGAATGTCCAATTACTGCCCGCCAACGTGTGCCCTCGTTGTGGTGATGTAGTTAAATCAACGGGGCTATGTGAGCAATGCCGCGCCAATCCGCCGACGTATGAAGCTTTACGCTCTTGGGCGATCTTCAGCGGCTCGTTGCGCAATGCATTGCATCGTTTGAAGTATAAGCGAGATATTGCATTGGGGGAGATACTCGCCAGGCATCTTATCGCTCTATATCTTTCCTTAAAGTGGGATGTGGATATCGTTGTGCCTACGCCGATCGGGGTTGCCCGCCGCGCAGAGCGCGGATATAATCAGGCCACCTTGTTAGCCTTACCTCTAGCTCTGGCGATTGGTAAACCCTTGCGTCTCCATGCATTACGCAAGATACGTGAAACTCGCACGCAGGTGGGTCTAAGCTTGGCTGAGCGGCGGAGTAATGTACATCAGGCGTTTCAGGCAAACATCGAGATGGTGCGTTCAAAGAGCGTGTTGATCATTGACGATGTGGCTACCAGCGGCGCAACCATACAGGCTTGCGCAACTGCTCTACTGGAGGCCGGCGCGCGTCGGGTGTTCGGGCTCACCTTGGCGCGTGCAGCTCTGGACCTTGCGTGAGCAAGTGAAACCATATCATCCTGAATCAGGAGGTATCTATGGCATTCGAAGTTGAAATCTATGGTCGTAGTATGGATGTGAACGATCGAATTCAGGATTACGTAACCAAGAAAGTGTCAAAACTGGATCGTTACCTTCCTGGAATCGAAGAAGCCCGTGTGGACCTGGCGTATGTGAAGTCTGCTCGTAGCTCAGCAGATCGCCAGGTGGCGCAAATCACGGTGCGCGGTAAGGGTTTTATATTGCGTTCCGAGGAGCGCGCGGATGATATCTTTGCTGCCCTGGATACTGCGTTGGATAAGATGCAACGGCAGATCGAGCGTTATAAGGGCAAGCGCAATCGCGGGCGCGGCGATGGAAAATCGGCGGCGGAAGTGGCTGAAGTTGTGGTGGAAGAGGAGCAAGAAGAAAGACCGCCGGTGATTGTTCGTCGCAAGCAATTTCGCCTTTCTCCGATGAATGAATACGAGGCCATTGAACAGATGCAACTCTTAGGCCACGAAAATTTCTTCATATTCTACAACGCCGATACGAATGCGGTGAACGTTCTGTACCGCCGGCGCGACGGTGATTATGGTCTAATCGAACCGGAAATTGACTAAGTCGCCTTCCACATACCGCCAGTTATAAAATCACGTCAGCGACTGGCTAAAACTATATAGAAAGGGATGATCCGCGTAAGAGACGCGACCAGATCATCCCTTTTGATTTGCCTCGACAAAGAATTCTATTTTCGTCCCCGCTTCTTGTCTGCAATAGGACGGCAGGTGACATGAATGTAGTGAAAATCGCCTCGCGGCGGCACAAGCTCCAAGACTTCGATGATCTCGAAGGTCTGACCGCCTAATTGGACACGCTCGCCAGTTTTGGGCATCGCCTCCTGGTTTAAAATAGCGCCTGGATGATCTCCATCCACGATCACGTAGCTGACCTTGTATATCGCCATGGTTAACTCGTTTTACCGCTCCACCAGATTTCGATGCCGGAGTTTGAAGGATAAATCGGCTGCCAGGTTGCGCATGACGATGTAACCGAGGCGTGTATCTTCCTGGCACAGGTTGTCAAAATCCTGGCGCGGGATTGCCTGGACAACGGTTGGATCGCTGGCAGCGCGCACCGTTGCCGAACGAGGTCCTTGATCGAGCAAAGCCATCTCGCCAATGACCTGACCTTCGCCCAGGTTGACGACCACTCGTGCGGCAGAGGCGGGGCGGCCCCCCAGCACAATTTCAACAAAACCTTGCGTGATGATATATAGCTCATCGCCCGCCGCGCCTTCTTGGGTGATAATTTGCCCTTTGGAAAAGCGTTTTTCGGTGCAAATTCGGGCGACTTTGGCAAGCTCATCGTCGCTCAGTCCTTCAAAAAGATCTATCCCTTGTAAGAGTTTTTGCAACTCCATACCGGCATCCTCCGCCTTGGTGATCCGACTTGTATAGTATTGTAGTCTGAATTACGCCGCGTTGCAATAAGATTTTACTTTGATCGCGTTGACTTCTGTTGTACTTCGGGTTACACTTCATCATCAGCTCAAACAATCATAGAGGCGATGATGACTATCCGTGTACCTTTGGAAGATGATTGGATCGAAGCGCATCCAGAAGTCGGTATCAATTATCCTGAGGCGCAGCGCGCCATTGCCCAACTGTTATCTGCGATTGGCGAAGACCCTCAGCGGGATGGATTGCGCGACACACCTGAACGCGTGTCGCGCATGTATGCAGAACTGCTCTATGGGTATTGGGTGGACCCGGTCGCTTTAGTGAATGGCGCTTTATTCGACGAAACGTATGATGAAATGGTGATCGTGCGTGATATCGAGTATTACAGCTTGTGTGAACATCACCTGTTGCCTTTTTTAGGGCGCGCCCACGTGGCTTATTTTCCTCGTGGCAAGGTCATTGGTCTATCCAAAATTCCGCGCATCGTGGATATGTTCGCCCGACGCTTACAGGTGCAAGAGCGTATGACGCGCCAGATTGCAGAGTTCATCCAGGAGCTACTAAACCCTTATGGCGTTGCGGTTGTCGTTGAGGGGCTACACCTATGCGCGACCATGCGCGGTGTCAAGAAACACGATGCTCGCATGACCACCTCGGCGATGTTGGGAGCGTTTCGCAAGGATCTAGCAACGCGCCAGGAGTTTCTTGAAAACATCTCCCGCGGATCTGCCCCGCTGCTATAGCTTTTCGAGTTGATGAATTACTCGTTCGAGCCGCTGACGCGCCTCGTCGGCGACCTGTTGTAAGGTGGGGTTTTCGCTTAGCGCGCCCACCTGCAACATTATCGCTGGATCGGCGATGCGTACCAGCGTTTTGTCATTCGCGGTCGCTTCTACGGTTACATTACAAGGCAGCATCAGCCCGACGCGCGGGTCGCTGCTAAGAGCGCGGTGAGCAAGCGGTGGATTGCACGCCCCTAATATCGAGTAAGGACGAAAGTCTTGATTTAATTTTTCTTTCAGTGTTGCCTGGACATCAATGCGCGTCAGCACGCCAAAACCCTCGCTCTTGAGCGCGGCGGCAACGCGTTCTAACGTCTCGTCGTAAGGTAGATCTAAATGGATTTCAAAGCCCAAATCGCTGTTCATACATGTCCTTTCGCCAGTGTAATTTCATCTATCTGTGAGCTTAGATGCCGAACTGAGCAAAAAGTGACAATGGTTATTTCGAAAGTCGCTGAAGTTGAAACAAACAGAACGCCAGAATTGACCAGGCAAGTGCCTGCGCTAGACGAATTCCACCGGGGAGCAGTATGCTATCTCCGCGAAAGGCTTCTAGGAACAGCCGCGCTAAAGAGCTGGCGGCAAGAAAGACGAGAAAATAACGCCCGGCGGCCCAATTTTGAAGATAACGATGACCGGGCCAAAGCGCGAGCAGAATAATGGCGGCAGCCAGGCTTTCATAGAGTTGCGTCGGATGGCGTTTGGCACCCCAAAGCTCGATCCCCCATGCCGCTTGTGTTGGAGTGCCAAAACCGGCGCCGGATGCGAAATTGGAGAGGCTGACGGCAATGGATAGCACAGCCAACAAAGGTGTAAGTGCATCCAGCGCAGCCCAAGGCGGCAGCTTTTTGCGCTGCCCATGAATCAGGGCGGCCAAAACCCCTGCCGCCGCACCCCCCAATGGATCTAAGAGACCCGGATTGAGCGAAAACACGCTGAGCGGACTGGGGATAAAGGCTTGTGGGTAACGGAGGATGTAAGTCAGGCGGGCGCCGATCACTCCGGCGACCAATGCTGTGAAGACCAAATTATAAACGTCATTGGGAGAAACCTCCCGTTGGGGCGCGAACTTTTCCGCCAACGAGAGACCTAACCATAAGCCAATGAGCAAGATTAGACCAGGCGTCTGGATCGCAAGGGGGCCAACTTGTACGATGGGGAACATCAGGGCGCCTTTTCTACCGGGTGTTCTAACAGTTGTTGAATGCGAATTCGCAACAGCGCTTCTGACATTGGTCCACCTATCACCACTTCGCGAATGACGCCGGCGTGGTCAATGAAGAAGGTGGTGGGCAAAGCGCTCAATGCATAGAGCCGAGCGACAGAGCCTTGAGTATCGTAGAGAATGGGAAATGTCAGCCCCAGATCTTCAGCGAAGGCGCGGGCTGCAGCCAAGTCGTCCTGACTGGTTGCATTGACGCCCAGTAGAATCAAACCCTGTGGCTGGTATTCCGAATAAATGCGTTGCAAAGCCGGCATTTCTGCTCGACAGGGCTGACACCAGCTTGCCCAGAGATTGATGACTACCGGCTGTCCGCGTAGATCAGACAGGCGGATGCTGTTACCGTTGATGTCAGCCAGCGCGAAATCGGGCGCCTGAAAGCCTTTGCGCGGCGTGGAAACGCCACCCTGAGCGAGTCTGCCTTCTGGCACGCGGCTGACCCAGATCCATAAGAGACCGGCCAACAACAAGGCAGGCATCCAGCGGGATGAGGAGATATTTGGGCGAATATTCATAATAAAATTGGATTATATCGTATTCATTGAAGCGATTGACCCTTTGTCTCATTTGGATACACTGTTGATTTTCTACTGAGAGACAAATGTTGCTTCACCTCGCTGGAGGCTGGCTTTGTACCTCGAGGTGTTGGTTTTTAGCCGATGCCATGGCGAGCGCCACCACAACTTTCGGATGCACTCTGCCCGGAGGATGACGCCCAGGATTTCTATGGTATCATGAATTGGTTTATGAGAAGAAAGACCCATCTTCATCCGCCTCCGGGAACGAAGTACCGGTTGTCGCAGCGCATTCTGTGGCTATTCGTGCCGTTCGCTTTGGTTGCCTGGGCTTGTGGATTGCCAACGAATTGGATGCCCTTCTCGGCGACCGAAACAGTGCCCGCGTCTCTCTATCCGCCAGCGTATCCTGTTGCGGCGACGAATGTCCCCTCGACGGAAGACATATATCCACCTGCAAGTACATCCAATAATTATCCGGGCGCGGCGACTGAGTCGCCGTCCATTTACCCAGGAGTCGGCGTCGAGACTGCGTCGTTAATGACACCGAGTAGTACAGCAACAGGACAGACGCCCTCGCCGACGTTTGATTCTCAGGTGGTCAATCGTACGGCAACCGCAGACGGTTTACCCCCTTATCCAGGGGTGAATCTGGCGACCAACGCTTATCCTTTGGTAAACACGCCCTACCCTGGCTCGATTGAGACTCAGGCGATGGGTGAGACCATCACCCCCACTGCCTCCAATGACTTTCCTCTGACCGCTACGCCGACATCAACCGGCCAGTTTTTCCAACCCGCATTGGCGTCTCCTAGTCCAAGCGCGCCGGTCATCCTGGTTACTGCCACTCCTTCCCCTTTCCTGACGCCCACTCCCAGCCCAACTGCTACCCCAACCATCACGCCCACGCCGCTGCCACCGCCGCCCTGGGTGCGCGTCCCGCTGCGCGCCACCGATCCGCGCACGGTTCGCCTGGCCTCGGGCAAGGTGCAGCTCATCGAATTTTTTGCATTCTGGAGCGGGCCGAGCCAGGCGATGGCGCCACTTATTCAGGGGATAGAAAATGAATATCGCGAGCGAGTGAATTTTATATATCTAGACATAGATGACCCAGCGACAAATTATTTTAAGCGGGAGCTGGGATTTCGAATGGAGCCGCATTTCTTTTTATTAGACGCTCAAGGGCGGATCTTGCAGCAATGGGTGGGATATGTCAGTGTGACCGTCTTGCGCCAAGCGCTTGACGCCGCGCTTAGCCCTTGACAATATGGGGTAAGCGGATATAATTTCCCTGTGTACCCCCCCCCCAGGGGGGGGGGGTATGTGAAGGCAGGCGCGATATGAAACATGAAAACGCTCATCGCCGTCTCAAGACGGCAGAAGGTCATTTGCGCGGCATTCAGCGTATGTTAGAAGAGGATGCCTATTGCATTGACGTGATCCGCCAAATCCAGGCGGTTCAAGCGGCGCTGAATAAAATCAGCGTACAGATCCTCGAAGAACACATGAACTCATGTTTAATCACCGCCATTCGCGGCGAAGAACCAGAGGAGCGCGAGCGCGTTCTGAAGGAGATTATCGAGGTATTCGAAACCGCCACGCGCACCTGACCTACATCGCCGGGCGAAGTTTGCGATTTGTTTTATCGTTCTTAACCCATCATTCTACAAACCTGAAGGAGATAGATTATGACCACAGTAACGTATTCAATCCCAAACATCCATTGCGGTCATTGCGTGCATACGATCCAGAGCGAAGTCAGCGAGTTGGCAGGTGTGTATTCTGTAATCGCTGACCAACAAACGCGGCAGGCCACAATCACTTTTGAAGCCCCAGCCACTGAGGAGCAAATCAAGGAGTTGCTTGCCTCGATTAACTACCCAGTAGCCAACTAAATTCCTTGTGGTGTGGGGGCGCCCCCACACCACAACTTTTTACAGGCGTTGCAAGCATGACAGAGATTAGGCAAGTTACTTTACCAATCACCGGTATGACCTGCGCCAACTGCGTGGCGACGGTTGAGCGCAATTTGAAAAAAGTGGACGGCGTGCAAGTCGCCCTGGTGAATCTGTCGTCGGAGCGGGCCACGGTGGAGTATGACCCCAGCCGGGCGGGGCTGGAGGATCTGATCGGCAGGGTGGAGCGCGCGGGTTACGGTGTCGCCATGGGAGGCCGACTTGGTGGTGCGCCGACTGAGCGATGATAACGACGCCCGCCGCCTGGAAAAAGCGCTGAGGGCAGTGGAAGGGGTGGTGGAAGCGCAGGTAAATTTCGCTGCGGAGCGCGCTCGCGTTCGATACATCCCCACCATTGTCAGTCAGGCCGATTTACGTAGAGCGATTGCAGCTAGTGGATTTCAGGCGGTTGAAATTGGCGGCGAGGTGGAAGACGCCGAGCGCTTGGCGCGCGAGGCAGAAATCGCTGCTCAGCGGCGATATTTGATCATCGGCTTATTGTTCACCATACCACTCTTTTTGCTTTCAATGGCGCGCGACCTGGGCTTGCTGCCCATGCAGATCGCTCATGCTTCGTGGATCCATTGGCTGATGTTCGCTTTGGCGACGCCGGTGCAATTCTATGTTGGTTGGCAGTATTATGTCGGTGCATACAAGGCGTTACGCAACGGCTCGGCTAACATGGATGTCTTGATCGCGATGGGTTCTTCTGCCGCGTATCTATATTCTATCCCCGTTATGCTGGGCTGGATTGATGGGCATGTGTATTTTGAAACCGCGGCTGTGATTATTACCCTGATTAAACTCGGCAAATATCTTGAAGCTCGCGCCAAAGGGCGCACCAGCGAAGCGATAAAAAAGTTAATGGGTTTGCGTCCGAAAATGGCGCATATCATTCGGAATGGAGTGGAACAGGATACTCCGGTAGAAGAAGTGCGTGTTGGCGACATCGTTATCGTTCGCCCAGGGGAAAAGGTCCCAGTAGATGGCGTAATCATTGAAGGCCGTTCTGCGTTAGATGAGTCGATGCTCACCGGCGAGTCGCTGCCGGTGGAAAAGGGGCCGGGCGATGTGGTAATCGGCGCGACGTTGAATAAATATGGGTTGCTCAAGTTTGAGGCGACCAAAGTGGGTAAAGAGACTGCTCTGGCGCAAATCATTCGCCTAGTGGAACAAGCGCAGGGCAGCAAAGCGCCCATCCAGAAGTTGGCCGATCAGGTCTCGGCGGTCTTTGTGCCGGTGGTTATTGCCATTGCGTTGCTTACCTTTGCGGTCTGGTTTCTAATTGTCCCTGCGCCGACGGGGGGAGAAAGCGCTTTTACGCGCGCCTTGATTAACATGGTGGCAGTGTTGGTCATCGCCTGTCCATGTGCCATGGGGTTGGCTACGCCCACCGCAGTGATGGTGGGCGCTGGAAAAGGGGCTGAACTGGGCATTTTGTTTAAATCCGGCGAAGCTTTAGAACGCGCAGGGAAGGTGAACACGATTGTGCTGGACAAGACCGGCACGATCACGCGCGGCCAACCTGCAGTGACGGATGTGATCGTTCTGGATGGCAATCCGAAGGGGAATGCGGCGTCGAACATCGCGGCGCGTCAGGCTGAACTTTTGCGCATCGCCGCCTCGGTGGAAAAGGGCAGCGAACATCCTTTGGGCGAGGCGATTCTTGCCGAGGCAAACGAGCGCGGTCTGGCGTTGAGCGAACCGCAGGGCTTTCGCGCCCTGGCCGGACACGGCGTGGAAGCGCAGGTGGAAGGGCACAGTGTGCTGGTAGGCAATCTACGCATGATCGCCGAACGTGGTCTGGCGGTCAACGGGTTGCAGTCTGAGGTCGAGCGGCTGCAAAATGAAGCCAAAACCGCAATTCTCGTCGGCGTGGATGATGCTGTGCAGGGTTTGATTGCGGTTGCAGATACTGTGAAAGAGGGTTCCGCCGAAGCTATCCAGATGCTGCATCAAATGGGGCTGAAAGTAGTGATGATCACCGGAGATAACCTACAAACTGCCCAAGCGATCGCCCGTCAGGTAGGGGTAGATGAGGTTTTGGCAGAAGTGTTGCCCGGCGATAAAGCCACTGAGGTAAAAAAGTTACAGGAAGCTGGTCAGATCGTGGCGATGGTCGGCGATGGCATTAACGATGCCCCGGCCCTAGCACAGGCCGATTTAGGCATTGCCATCGGCACAGGCACAGACGTGGCGATGGCCGCCGCGCCGGTGATATTGATGAGCGGTGATCTGCGCGGCGTGGCGCGAGCGATTGCTCTTTCCAGACGTACGCTGCGCACCATCAAGCAAAACCTGTTTTGGGCGTTTTTCTATAATGTAATTCTCATCCCCGCAGCAGCTCTGGGGCTGCTCAATCCAATGTTAGCGGCGGGCGCAATGGCGTTTAGCAGCGTTTTTGTGGTCAGCAACAGCCTACGATTGCGCAGTTATCGGCTGCAAAATGCAACATCTGAATAAGCACCAACGCTGTTGGACCACAGGTGTTGGCAAACAGCGTTGCGACCATCTTGAGTTTTTATTGGAGTTTTGTTTTACGCGGCAGGTGCGGCGCGCTTTCAGAGGGCGCTGCACCTGAGCAGCTTATTCAAGCACTGCTGTCGAGATGCGTTTCTGCGGTCAACATGATGCCAGGCTCAGGTCGCAGAGCGGCGATGCTGATGACAAAGCCAACGAGCAAGATAGTTGCTCCGGACAGGTAAGGTAGATTCATATGTAGATCGTACACCAATCCGGCCCAGAGCGGTCCTATAATGCGCCCCAGGCTGAGAAATGAGTTGTTTAGCCCCATCGCCACTCCTTGTCCACCAGGAGCGCGCTTGGAGATCAGCGCAGCCACCGAAGGGCCGAGCATGGCGTTGCAGAATATGAAAAAGCATGAGGTGAATAGGACTTGTAGAAAATCAGTTGCTTGCGTCATCAACACGAAACCAATGGTCGAACCAATCATTCCTGCGCGGATCACTGCCACCTCTCCAAAGCGTCGGGTGGCCGGCCCGGTCATCGCACCCTGCATAACCGCTGAGATCAGACCAATAATTGTGAGAGTCAAACCGACCCGATTGGGTGTAAACCCATAACGATCCGCGGTATATAAGCCAAAGATGCTCTCGAAATTGGTTAGGCCAAAGCTGAGCAGAAATGCCATCAGGAAGAGCACGCCAAGCGGCCCTAAGAGAGCCTGCTTCATCTCCGATAATTGCGGCTTGCGAGTCGAGGCCTCCTGGGGCTTTTGCAACTTCGGTGGTTCAGGAAGTACCAGAAAGATTAACAACAGAGCGGTCAGCGAGAGCCCAGCAGCTAAGAAGAACGGCAATGAGAGCGAATTTTTCGCCAGCAAGCCGCCCAGACCAGGCCCCAGCACCATGCCAATGCCCATTGCAGCGCCGATAATACCCATCCCACTGCTGCGCTTATCCTTGATTGTGCTATCGGCGACGTATGCCATTGCAGTAGGCAGAGTGGCTGAGGACAAGATGCCAGCCAAGGCGCGGGCGGCGAAAAGCATCCATAATTCTGTCGAAAGCCCAAAGAGGAGTTGAGCAATCGCGTTGCCCACGACCCCAAGCATCAAAACCGGCCGTCGTCCGATGCGATCGGAATAACTGCCCCAGATCGGCGCGAACACAAATTGCAAGACGCCGTAAGTGGACATCAGTGCTCCCAGGGCAGCGCCGCTGGCGCCAAAGCTCTTGATATAGAAGGGCAGAATCGGAATGATCATGCCGAAACCCAGCATGACCACAATCATGGTGAAGAACAGGATGATGATGTTCTTGTTGTTTTGCATGTCGCCTATTTTATACCCAAATTCTCATACCTGTATGCTCTCACCAAACTTTAATGGCGTTGGAATTCGGCGCTATTGACCCCAGGCATGGAAACGTGTATCCTTAACTCATTACGCAAATCTTACAGATGTAATTTTTCCGACGCTCGCGCGTCTAAAGATAAGATATAGCGATGAAGAACATTTCTCCCCATGTGATGACGCGGCGCGAGTTCATCCAACTGGCGGCGCTTGGATTAGGCGGATTGGCTTTCAACCGGTTGCGTCGTACTTTGCCTCAGGTGGAATTTCCCCAGGCAGAGCGGTTGGGGCGCGTGGCAGTGGGCATGGTGGAGCTTAAGTTACACCCTGATCCAGATAGCCAGACGTTGGGCGTGTTATATGAGGATGCCGTCGTTCCATGGTTGAGAGAATCCTCTGGCGCCAGACCCGCCTACATTTTCAACAACCAGCGTTGGGTGGAGACGCCCCAGGGTTATATTTATGGCCCGTATCTGCAACCTGTCTATAACCGCCCCAACAAGCCGGTAGAAGAGCTTCCCCCCTCTTCACGCGGGGCAGGCATGTGGGCAGAAATCACCATCCCGTACGCGGACGCAGTTTTAGATAAGGATAAACCTTCCTCCAATTCTTGGGTGGAAGCCAAGATGGAACAAGGGTTGCCGTTAAGGTTGTATTATGGGCAAACATTTTGGGTGGATGCCATACGCAAGAACAGTCAAGGTCGAATTTTCTATCGGGTAAACCCGAATTACTACGGCGGTGTGGATATGTTGTGGGCGGCGGCGGAGGCGTTTCGCCCCATCACAAGTGATGAGTTGAAACCCATTAACCCAGAGGCGGAAGAGAAGCGAATCGTGGTGGATGTGACCCATCAGACGCTCTCGTGTTATGAAGGCGCTAACGAAGTTTACTTCTGCCGCGTATCAACGGGGGCCAAGTACGATATGTACGGCAATGTAGTGGATAAATGGGCGACGCCGGTTGGACGACACCGCATCACAAGAAAATATATCTCGCTGCAGATGAGCGGCGGCACCACTGGCGCCGGCTATGACCTGCCAGGCATTGCCTGGACTTCGATTTTTGCCACCGGCGGCGTGGCAATCCATGCCACATTCTGGCATAACAATTACGGCGATCCCGTCTCGCATGGCTGCGTTAATTGCTTGCCCGAAGACGCCAAGTGGGTGTTCCGCTGGTCTGCGCCCGAAGTGGTGTATGATCCTGGTATGTTGGATGTAACAGTCACTGGTCAGGATAGCACCCGCGTCGAGGTAATTGAAGGATGATCTTATTCCCTCCTCGGATTTCCCGGCGCGAATTTCTAAAAATAGCCAGCCTGGGGCTGAGCGCGGTTGCCCTGCCGGATTGGCTACTCAAGAGGCCGGCCTCTCCAGCTTTGCCCGATTTTCCCCAGGGGCGAAAGTTGGGGCGTGTGCTGGGTGGGAAGGTGGAGGTGAAGGCCCGGCCAGATGAAAATAGCGCCACGGTGCAGGAGCTTTTCGAGGATAGCGTGGTGGAATGGGGCGCTGAAGTAGTTGGTTCGCGACCTCTTTGGTACACACAACGTTTTGTCGAGACGCCGCTGGGTTACATTTATGCGCCAAATTTGCAACCCGTGTGGCATCGGCCAAATACGCCACTGACCGAACTGCCAAGCGGGGAAGGAATGTGGGTGGAAGTGACGGTGCCTTATGTTGACTTGATCCTGGCTAATCCACCGGCGCGATCTCCCTGGCTGAAATATACCGCAACCCCGCGGTTGTACTATAGCCAGATCATGTGGGCAGATCAGATCAAGACAGATGAACAAAACCAGGTTTGGTATCGCGTCTCGGATCGTTACGGTGGCTTTGGCGATTTCTTTTGGGCGGCGGGCGAGGCTTTCCGTCCGCTTCAGGCGGAAGAGCTGTCTCCAATCAGCCCGGAGGTAGAAAATAAATTAGTGCGTGTAGATGTGACTTACCAGACGCTATCTTGCTTGGAAGACGAGCATGAGGTTTATTTTTGCCGCGTGTCCACCGGGCCCAAGATCAACTCGAAAGAAAAGCCGGGTGGTGTCTGGGCAACTCCGCTCGGCAAGCATACTATTTGGCGCAAGTTAGTCTCGGTGCATATGACCGGCGGTACTACTGGCGGCGGTTACGATTTACCCGGCATCGGTTGGACGACGTTGTTTGCCAGCAAAGGGATGGCTATCCACTCGACTTTCTGGCATAACAATTATGGCATTCCCCAATCCCACGGCTGCGTAAATTGCATGCCCGAGGACGCGCAATGGATCTTTCGCTGGACTTTGCCTGTGGTGCCGATCGAGAGCGGCGACATTACCGTTTCTGGACAGGCTAGTACAAAAGTGTTGGTTGTGGAGACTTAAAAATCCAATATTGATCTACAAGGAGACCATTGATGGAATTTGCAAATATCGGTTTAGGGTTGGCTTTTCTCGCAGGCCTGGCGTCTTTTCTCTCGCCATGCGTGTTTTCTTTAGTGCCGGCTTATGTGGGTTATCTAGGTGGACGTACCGTCGCTTCAGCCCGAGGCGGCAAGGGTGAACAATGGACGGCGTTCAGCCATGGTTTGGTGTTCGTCTTGGGCTTCAGCGTGATTTTTATCTCGTTGGGGTTGGCGACTTCCGCCATTGGCAGCCTCCTCTATGACGCGCGGGTCTGGCTGGCGCGCATTGGCGGCATTGTGGTAGTTATCTTCGGTTTGCACATGACCGGTATTTTTCGCATCCCCTTCCTTGAATATGATCTGCGTCCACAATCTATGCCGGATCGCAATCGTGGGTATATGGCTTCCTTCCTGATGGGCATTTTCTTCTCGGCGGGATGGTCGCCGTGTGTGGGTCCAATCCTGGGCGCAATCTTGACGCTGTCGCTGAGCGGCGGTTCGCCATTGCAGGGTGTTGTTCTCCTTTCGGTCTATTCGGCAGGATTGGCGATCCCATTTTTAATCGCCTCTTTGCAGATCAGCTTGGTGACCACAGTCTTACGGCGCTACGGCAAGGTCATGCATTACGTTGAAATCGGCATGGGGATAGTGTTAATCATTGTCGGGGTAATGCTTTTCACCGGCCGCTTTGAAAGACTGGCTCAGCTCAGCGCCAATTTCTTTTCGATCTACGACGAACTGGTTTTGGGTCGGCTGCTCTTAATAACGCTGGCTGTGTTGACCTTGATTGGACTGTTGCCGGCTTATCTGGCGCATCGCAAAGGGCGCAGCTTTTGGACTTGGTGGTTATTTGGGGCGACGTTGTTTCCGGTTGCTATGCCGCTGGCGCTTTTTCTACGCCCCTTGACGCCAGAAGTCGCCAACGAGCTTTCTGTGCAGGAGGCTGGCGAGCTCCAAACCAAGTCAACGGGTTAGATAAAAAAGCAGTGTAGTTAGCGCTTTTAAGTCAAGAAGAGAATTTACGGCCAATAGATCCAAGCCTGTTGGATGAACTATGTAACAGGGAGCGCAAATTGGAAAAGACGAATGCATCAAGCAAAGGATTGGTGACGGTGGTGGTTGGCCTGTGGGCAGGGGTGGTCTTGGGCGCGGTGGTCATTGGCATCCTGGTCTTCACCGGGGTCATTCCATTGCTGGGAAACGGTGCTGCACAAGATAACGGTGAAGCTCCGTTGGCTGCCCTTGAGTCGGGTACGATGATCCCGGATGTCGAACTGATGAGCCTGGAAGGCGACCCAATCCGGCCCTCTGATTATCGCGGCAAAATCGTATTGATGAATTTTTGGGCTACCTGGTGTGGGCCGTGCATCCGAGAGATGCCCATGTTTCAGGAATATCAAGATCGTTACCCCAACATCGTTGTATTGGGCGTTGATGAAGAGGAAACCCGCGAAAAAGTTTCCCAATTTATCGAGCAAATGGGGATCACATATACGATCGCTCTCGATCAGCGCGCCGAGATGGGGCGAGCGTTGCGTGTTACTTTTTTACCCACAACAATCTTCATAGATGAAAAAGGCGAAATCCGCTTCCGTCACTATGGGATTATGAGCGAAGAACAGTTGGTATATTATCTTTCGACTTTGGGAGCAATTTCAGAATGATCACCGTTACGCTGTACTCGCGTAAAGAATGTCATCTGTGCGAGGAGGCCAGGGCAGAACTGGACGCAGTTCGGGAGACGATCCCTCATCAATTGATCGTGGTGGACATTGACAGCGACCCCAAGCTTCAACGCGAGTACGGCCTAGATATTCCGGTGGTGGAGGTGGGACCTTTTCGCCTCAAGGCGCCGTTTACAGCTCAGGATCTGCGCATCACGCTGGCGGCTGCGCGCGACCGCGAGCAACATATCCAGCAAGTGGAAAACTCGCCTCGACTTGCCGAGGTGCGGCAGACAGGAGTTTGGACGACCGCCGATCGCATCAACCATGCCCTTTCGCGCCATTATATGGCGTTATTCAATTTCATGGTCTTCTTGTACTTAGGTTTCGCCTTTTTAGCACCTGTGCTGAGCAAGGCAGGAGCAACAACCCCCGCCGCTTTTCTTTATAAAGCCTATAGCTTTGTCTGTCATCAGTTGGGGTATCGTTCATTCTATCTTTTTGGGGAGCAGGTGTATTATCCGCGGCAGGAAGCCGGAATTCAAGGCGTTATGACCTTCAGCCAGGCGACCGGTCTGGGTGAAAGCAGCAGCGCGGCGGATGTTTTCGCGGCGCGGGCTTTCATCGGAAATGAGCAAGTGGGTTATAAAATCGCCTTGTGCCAGCGCGATATCGCTATTTATGGCGGCATCTTGATTTTTGGCTTGTTATTTTCGTTGACGGGGCTACGTCTTAGATCCATTCCCTGGTATGTTTGGTTCGTCTTAGCCATTGTACCTATCGGTTTGGATGGGTTTAGCCAGTTATTGAGCCAGCCACCGCTCAGTTTCCTGCCTTATCGCGAAAGCACGCCAACCCTGCGCGTATTGACCGGTTTTATGTTCGGGTTTTTCACCGCTTGGTTTGGGTATCCTCTGGTGGAAGAGAGCATGTTGGAGATGCGTCAGATGACTGGCGCTAAATTGGATCGCCTACGCCGGGCAGCTTAAGGGTCTATGCCATTTCATCAGCCAGACCGTATTCGTTTCTATACCTTTGATTTGCTGGATGAAGCTGGCGTGCTAAACGCGGCGATCACACGCCGTGGCGGCGTCAGCCCGCAGCCCTGGGATTCGCTCAATGTGGGCGGCACTGTAGGAGACGATCCGGTTCGCGTAACGGAAAATCGGCGGCGCACATTTCAAGCTTTGGGCAAGACAATCGAGAGCCAGTTTGATGTTTGGCAGGTGCACGGCGCTGAAGTGGTCTGCGCCCACACGCCGCGCCGCCCAGATGAAGCGCATCAAAAAGCCGATGCGATCTTGACCGATCAGCCGGGGGTGACGTTGTTTATGCGTTTTGCGGATTGCGTCCCCATATTT
>DYGV01000094.1:5754-15277 GCA_020724505.1 Anaerolinea thermophila | reverse complement strand
GAGAAGGATGTCTAGTAACAAAGCTAAAATCAGGATAATCTTGGGCGTCATCGAGGCTGCGCTACGGTCAACGATCGGTTTCTTATCCATAAAGGTGTTGCACTGCGGCGAATACCAGCAGTGTGGTGGTTTCGATCAAAACATTCAGGGCACCATAGATATCCCCAGTCAGGCCGGGGAGGCGCTTGAGGGTGAAACGGATTGCTGCCCACCAGGTCAATGAGGCGGCGAGTGTCGCTGCCAGGGGCGCCCAACTGCGGCTCAACCAGGCGATTGCCAGCAGCGATGTGATCGCAAAAAAAGTCGCCAGGACGCCCTGAAATCCCCCTGCGTTCTCTTTGATCGTCTTTCCCAACCCACTTGCTCGCGCGTAGGGGAAGGTGGTCAGCGCCAGCGCCATTCCCCAACGCCCCAAAATGGGCGCTATGAACAGCGCAAACGCTCGCTGGTTTTGAACCGCTGACAGCGCAGCGGCTTGCATCATCAGCAGCAGTACGCCACCGGCCAAAGCGTATGCGCCGACCCGCTCGTCGCGCATGATCTCCAGGCGGCGTTCAGAGGTGAACCCGCCGAGCAATCCATCACAGGCGTCCAAAAAGCCATCCAGGTGCAGCGCTCCGGTGAGGATGACCCACAGCGCTAATGTCAGTGCAGAACGCAGCGGCAGCGGGAAGAGATAGCCCAGCAGCCCATCGGCGGCGGCCAGTAATCCGCCTAATAGCAACCCGACAACGGGGTAATATCCAACCGAAGCACCCAGTTCGCGGTCGGAAAACGCCCGTCGAATAAAGGCCGGCGATAACAGCAGGAACTGCGCCGCCGCCAGAAAAGCCGTCAATGGAGAGGCGGGGTGCCCCGCCTCAGATTCTTGGGGAAGATCGTTGTGCTTCATCCCGCAGATTTCTCAGAAACGCCCGCTTCGCCGAAGGTAGCCATTTCCGCCAGCGTCTTACACGCTGCTTCGACCAGCGACATGGCCAGCGCCGCGCCGGTGCCTTCTCCCAGTCGCATTTTCAGATCGAGCAGCGGCGTGACGCCCAGCCATTCCATCATCTTGTGGTGACCGCGCTCCATCGAAGTATGCGCTGCGATCAGATAATGACGCGCTTCCGGCGCCAGGCTCACAGCGAGCATCGCCGCGGCGGTGGAGATAAAGCCATCCACTACCACTGGACGGCGATGAGCCGCCGCCGCGAGGATTGCCCCCGCCAGTCCGCCGATCTCGAAGCCGCCTACTTTTGCCAATACATCAATGCCATCTTTAGGATCGGGTTGGTTGATCGCCAGAGCGCGTTCGATGACCTCGATCTTGCGCTGCAACCCGGAGTCATCCACCCCTGTACCGCGCCCGGCGATCTCTGCCGCCGAAGCGCCGCTGAGTGCGGCGGCGATCGCGGCAGAAGGCGTGGTGTTGCCAATGCCCATATCGCCGGTTGCCAGCAAATCCATACCCTGGACGATCTGGCTTTCGACGATCTCCGCACCGATTTCTAACGCTTGAATGGCTTGCTGACGGGTCATCGCCGCGCCGCGGGCGATATTGTTGGTTCCATAAGCAATTTTGCGTTTTAGCAGACCTGGGTGATCGGGCAGGTCTGCCACCACGCCCATATCCACTACCACCACCCGTGCCCCCACGTGGCGCGCCAAAACATTTATCGCCGCGCCGCCGCGCAGAAAGTTCAACACCATTTGTGCCGTAACCTCCTGTGGATAGGCGCTCACCCCTTCGGCGACTACCCCGTGATCGCCGGCCATCACCAGCACGCACTTATCCTTCAGGTGGGGGATCGCCTGCCCGATGATGCCGGCAGTTTGTATCGAAAGCTCCTCCAGCCGCCCCAGGCTGCCGATCGGTTTGGTCAGAGTATCTTGACGCAGGCGGGCAGCCTGCATGGCGTCCACATCCAGGGGTTGTATTTTAGCGATGCATTCGGATAGTTTCATGTGATTGCGTCCTTTTATGATTCGAATTGCCATAGGGAAGGCGCGCTTGGATCGCGTTCAGCGTTTCTCGAAAGCCGCGTGTAGGGTAGTACTAGAATTCGATCCCCGGCTGCGCTTTTATTCCTTGTTCGTAAGGATGCTTGATCAGGCTCATTTCAGTCGCCAGGTCGGCGAAGTCTATTAGCTCTGGCGGCGCGTTACGTCCGGTGATCACAAGGTGCAGATTAGGTGGGCGATGGGTTTTCAGCCATTCGATCACCTGCTGCGTATCCAGCCATTCGTAATGCAGGGCGTAGGTAAATTCGTCCAGCACGATCAAATCGTATTCTCCGCTGGAGATTTTCTGCTGGGCAATTTTCCAGCCATGCCGCGCTCGAGCGATGGTTTCGTCCATATCACGCGAAGTCCAGGTGATACCATCGCCGGTAGAAAGCCATTCGATGCCCAGCTTATGGGCAGCCTTGATCTCGCCCCATTGGCCGGTTTCCGACTTGATGAATTGCACCACGCACACCCGCATCCCTCTACCCCAGGCGCGCAGCACCATGCCTAAGGCGGCGGTGGTTTTACCTTTGCCGTCGCCAGTGTTGACGATGATCAACCCTTTCCTCATGGCTGCGCCTCTCCACGCCCTTCGACCGGCTCAGGGCTGCGTCCATCGGGCAGAATCAGCGGACTGCCATATTCGGGGTGCGGCATCACGTGCACCGGAACTTTATACACCGCGGTCAAATTGTGTTCCGTAAGTACTTCGTGCGGCGCTCCGACAAATTGCGTCCGTCCATGGACCAGCATCACAACCCGGTCTGCATACAAACCGGCCAGGTTGAGGTCGTGCAATGCCATCAGCACCGCTTTGTGGTGGTTGTTGGCCAGGCTGCGCGCCAAGTTGAGCACTTCCGCTTGAAATTGCAAGTCTAGATGGGTGGTCGGCTCGTCCAGTAACAAGATCGGTGTTTCCTGAGCCAGTGCTCGCGCCATCAAGACACGTTGCTGTTCACCGCCGCTCAGCTCGCCTACGCGGCGTTCGGCCAGAGCGGACAACTGGGTGTGTTGAAGGGCGCGCCAGACGCATTTGCGGTCAGTTTCGGAGGCCTGTCCCATCCAGCCTAAGTAGGGCGTGCGGCCAAGCAGCACGGTTTCGAACACCGTGAAGGCTGGAGGCAAGTTACGCGCCTGCGGCACAACCGCCAGGCGTCGAGCGCGCTCGGCAGGGCTTAATAATTTCAGCTCTACCCCGTCCACGCGCACATTGCCGCGGAGCGCCGGCAGCACACCGCTGGCTGCCCGGATCAGTGTGGACTTACCGGCTCCGTTCGGGCCAATCAGCGCCACGACCTCCCCCTGGCGCACGCTGAAGGATACATCTTCCAATGCCAGTTGGCGTCCATAAGCTACGGATAAGGAGTTGATCTCAAGCATCTAACGTTCCTTTCACCGCCGCGTAGGGCGGTCATTTTACCAATATGCCTGGTTCTTCGCCCGCCTGAGCAACCACAAGAAAAAGGGCGCGCCGGCCAGGGCGGTGACGATGCCCACAGGTAGCGCTTGCGGCGCCAGCAATAACCGCGCCAGCAGATCCGCCAATAACAGGGCGCTGCACCCGCCCAGGATGGATAACGGCAGCAGGCGACGGTAATCGTGGCCCCAAAGCAAACGCGCTGCATGCGGGGCAATCAGGCCGACGAAACCAATGATGCCCGAAAATGCCACTGCAGCCGCAGCAGTGAGCGAGGCGGCTAATATCAACAACGCCTTGACGCGTTCTGCCGGCAGACCTAACTGCTCGGCCTGCTCTTCGCCAAATTGCAGCACATTCAGGGCATGACCAGAAACTAGCAATGCCCCCAGCCCAACTGCAATGTACGGCAAGACCGCCATCACCGGCTCCCAACCGCCGAGGATCGAGCCACCCAACAGCCAGCCCAGAGCCCGACGAAGCTCCTCGTTGGAACGCAGCATCAGCAGAGAAGTCAGCGAAGTGGCAAAAGAGCTAACCGCTACGCCGGCCAGGATCAGCGTGGTGGTAGGCAGGCTGCTGCCGACTTTAGCCAGCGAATATACCAGCAAGACAGTCAACGCCGCACCCAGGAACGCCGCCGCCGGGACAGCGTACATCCCCAGCAAGCTAGACGGCAAACCGGCCGCCATGGCCAGCACTGCCCCCAACCCTGCTCCAGATGCTACACCGATCAAATAAGGGTCTGCCAGCGGGTTGCGAAATAAGCCCTGATACGCTGCGCCGCTGCCGCCCAGCGCCGCGCCGGTCAGAGCGACCAGCGCGGCGTGCGGCAGCCTGATTTTGAACAGGATGGCGCTGAACGTTTCCGGCCAGTTGACGGGCAAGGCGATCCCTGGCAGCCCGTCTAACAGGATGCGCAGAGCGGTTCCAGGCGGGATATAGACCGGCCCTGCTGCAACGCTTAGAGTTAGTGCGGTCAGCAGTATGGCGATGTTAATGAGGTATGCCCGTCTCACTAGGATCATTCGTCTAAACCTATGTCATGGAAACAATTGTGGATGCAGCAAGCGTGCCATCGCCTCCAGTCCATCCACGAGGCGCGGTCCAGGTCGGCTGACCAGATTATCATCGAAGGGAAATATTTTGCCCTCTTTCACCGCCTGCAGCGCATCCCAGCCGGCGCGTGCAGCCACATCTTCCGCTGTCACTCCGCCCCAGGTGGCGTCGCCTAGCAAGATTATATCGGGTTGGCGGACAATCAGCTCTTCCAAGCTTACCTGCACCCATTCGCCCTGGAGACTCGCGCCTAAGTTCTCTCCGCCAGCCATGCGGATCAGCGTGTCAATAAACGTGCCTGGGCCGGGCGTCCACGGAGCGTTGGGTTCGGTGCCGTCTAGCTCGTAAAATACCAGAGGCTGGTCTGCCACGCCGCTGAGCTTGGCTTCTACAGCAGCGACGCGCTGTTCGAGCTGTTTTACCAGCGCACCAGCCTCCGCCTCGCGGCCGATCAGCCGGGCGACCAACCGCAGGTTATCGTACAACCCTTCGAAATCTTTGGGGTTGGTCAAGACAAACACCGTCAGGCCGGCTTTCTCCAGCGCATCAATTTGCTCTGATGCAGTCAATGAACTGGCTAACACCAGATCGGGTTTTTGCGCCAAGATGATTTCGAGATTTAGCTCGCTGAAACCGCCACCAACGTCCAGCAGGTTCTTGGCTTCTTCAGGGTAGTCGGAGAATGTATCTCGCCCAACAATCTGCGATCCGGCGCCCAGGGCGAACAAGATCTCGGTGTTGGAGGGGGCAAGTGAAATCACACGCTGAGCCGGGCTGGATAAACTGATCTGTCTTCCCAGCCCATCGCTCACAACAATGGGCGCTGCGCTAGGTGTAATCTGCGCTCTTGCGCAAGCTGCGCCAAGCGTAAAAAACAACAACATTACAACAATAAGCAGCCATCGTGAGTAATGGATTGGTTTCATGATCTTGCGCCTCTATATAAAAAAGAATCTGGTTGTAAATTTGAATGTGACGAAATTAAACAAAAATCCCTGTCTTTCAACAGGGAGGTGGGAAATTTAGCGTTCGGTTACATGCTTCCACCTCCTTGCCGCGAGGCTCGTGGAAACAACGGCATAAGCGGTCGGCCTGGCTTTCTGTGGATAGATCGTGCTTATCCACAGATTACAGTTGCGGGACAGCGCCGGACTTGCACCGGCTTCGCCTGGTTAGCCTACCCATCCGGGGGTTAGGCGCTTAAACCGTTATTGGGTTGTAAATGTTTCTATACAAAGGATAACACAATTTGCTCGATTCAACCATGCTCAATTTGTAATATTTTTCTACGCAAAAGATCATCCTGCCACTATGTTAAGTAATGCAAAAGGGGATGCTTCTTTTGCTATCAGCATCCCCTCGGGAAATGTCCTGTTTTCTCTAAACTGAAGGGAAAGGGTAACGATTAATCGTTATTTTCCGGTAGGGAATCTCCCCAGAAGCCACCGTCGCCCCAAAAGCCGCCGTCGCCCCAGAAGCCGCCGTCGCCCCAAAAGCCGCCGTCGCCCCAGAAGCCGCCGTCGCCCCAAAAGCCACCATCGCCCCAGAAGCCGCCGTCACCCCAGAAGCCACCATCGCCCCAGAAGCCGCCGTCGCCCCAGAAGCCTTTATCGCCCCAGAAGCCTCTGTCCCCCCAGAAGCCTCTGTCTCCCCAAAAGCCTCTGTCCCCCCAGAAACCGCCATCACCCCAAAAACCGCCATCTCCCCAGAAACCGCCGTCGCCTGCGAGGCTGCTATTGCTCCAGTAACTGCTATCGCCCCAAAAGCCGCCGTCTCCCCAGAAGCCGCCGCCCGTTGAGATCGAGGTCCCATCCCAAACTCCTGCGCCGCCAGCCCAGGAGCCGTCATCGCCATAGAGTCGAATCATGCCGTGGTCATCTCGGTAGGAATAACCCAAGTAATGGGTTTGGTTGGAGAGATCGGCTGTAATGTCCATGCTTCCATTGGCTTGAGGAACTTCTATTTCAGCAAATACGGCCAAGGGAGCAAATACTCTTCCTGCGCCTTGTTGCCAAACCTTATAGCCCGGTTCGCCCGTTTCTGGATTGAACTGAGGAATGGCTGTAGCTCGCAATCGGGCTTTGACCTGATCGGGGGTTAGGTCGGGCTGCTTCGCCAGCATAAGCGCTGCTACGCCGCTGACTACAGCCGTAGATTGTGAGGTGCCGGCGAGTTTGAAATACTCTTTGCCAACGATATTCTGTGGATAATTGGTTGCCAGATAAGAACCTTTCGCCAAGAGTGAGACGATATGGCCGCCGGGAGCTACCAGATCGGGTTTAACGAAGCCATCGTGGGTGGGTCCGGCGGATGAAAATGTGGGGATATAATCATCGCTCCAGTCGGCCGGGGTATAGGCGTCGGTGAAGGCGCCTACGGTAATCACATATGGATTATTCCCCGGGACGCCGATGGTTAGAGCGTTCGGACCAACGTTTCCTGCGGCGACTACTACAACGATCCCGCGTTGCCAGGCGACCATCAACGCCTGGTTAACCGGATCTGCCCAATAGGGAGAGCGAACCGGCGCCGACATGGATAAGTTTAGAACGCGTGTATTGTAGCGATCTTTCGTTGTCACCACCCAGTCAACACCCTGGATGACCTGCTCATAAGTGGCAAACCCATTTTCATCTGCCACTCGCCCGATCACCAGATTTACGTCAGGGGCGACGCCGTTCCATTCGCCATCTGCACCTTTCTGGCTATTGGCGATCACGCCTGTCACGTGCGTTCCATGACCATTGGGATCTACCATCCGACCGCGCCCGCCGCGCTCGACAAAATCCTGCCAGGCGAGGATACGATCCCCTGGACCGGAGGTCGCCTTGATAAGCCCTTCGGTCTTTGCCAAGCCAGTGTCTAACACAGCTACGGTTACCCCCTTTCCGGTGACGCCGGCTGCCCAAACAGCATCTGCGCCAACGACATCTGGATAATCAGTTTCTGGATCTGCTTTGTTAGGTTTGCCGCCAGCCAGTGCGCCGTTAATTTTCATGCGCGCATTGATTGTTACGCGTACACCAGGTAAATCCGCCAGTTGATGCGCCGCCTCTGGGGCGAGCAATGCTCCAACGCCATTGATAATTTCCAAATAAGATGTCACACTTCCGCCATATTGCTCAACCAGGCGGACAGCCTGCTCGGCGGAATCGCTCTGAACGATATAGGATTGATTTTCGGCTGCTGACGCGCGCGAACCTATCCCTGCTGAGGCAGTGAGAATTGCAATCGTCAACATCAGAGCGATCACCCACATCCATGCTGGTTTCAGATTGAGGTTTTGTCTGGCGTTCATTTTTGCCTCCGTGCGGTTTGATCGCCAAGTTTTTAGCACCGCTTCTACGCCTCTAACGAAGCAAAGAAATTTAAAAAAGCAACAGGCCCGAATACCCAGGCCTGCCAAAACCAATAACTTCATTCTATTGAAGCGATTTCGGCAGCCTGGCAGTCATAACTTGTAACAGTCTTAGACCCATAGCTTTGCGCCGCCGGTTTTCACCGGGTTTGCCTTTTTCGATCTGCTAGAATTTTAGCATAAATTTTAAATTTGTCAATAGGAAAATTGTAATTTTGAAAATGCGCAATATTTTTTGATTACTAAGGTTGATTAGAGGCAATAATTCGTCTTAAATTCTCCTCTAAAAAAGCCGGCATTCGGTTTTCGATGTGGTAAACTATACGGTTGGTGTGTTCACTAGGAATTATCAAACTTTTTTATTTCCATTAGGAGAAAGAATAATGGCCGAAAAGAAGTGGGTCTATCTATTTAACGAAGTCGAGGCTGCGGAAAAAGCCGCTGGAGATTGGGAAGGCGTGCGCGCCTTACTGGGCGGTAAAGGAGCAGGTCTGGCAGATATGACGCGCGCCGGTGTGCCGGTGCCGCCTGGATTTACGGTTACGACAGAAGCATGTAATGCTTACTTAGCCGCAGGCGGGAAGTTTCCCCCAGGGATGTGGGAACAAGAATTGGCCGCGTTGAAAGAAGTAGAAAAACAAACCGGTAAAAAGTTTGGCGATCCATCCAACCCGTTGCTGGTTTCTTGTCGTTCGGGTGCGAAATTTTCCATGCCGGGCATGATGGATACGGTGCTCAATATTGGACTGACCGATAAAACCGCCGAAGGCATGATCCAAAAGACGGGCGACGCCCGCTTTGTGTATGACTCATATCGTCGTTTGGTAGAAATGTTCGGTTCGGTCGTGTTAGGCATTCCAGATGAGGCTTTTGAAGAACCGTTGGCGGAATATAAAGCCCGCAAAGGTTACAAAGCCGATACCGAGATGACCGCCGAGGACTGGAAGGCGATCACAGAAGAGTTCAAAGCTGTGGTGAAAAAATACAAGGGCTTTGACTTCCCGCAGGATCCTTTCGAGCAATTACGCCTGGCAACCGAGGCGGTATTTAAATCCTGGAATGGCAAACGCGCGGTGGATTATCGCAACGCAGCAGGGATCCCCCATGACCTGGGGACAGCGGTGAATATTGTGACCATGGTTTTCGGCAATATGGGTTGGAATTCGGGCACCGGCGTGGCTTTCACACGTGATCCCTCCACTGGCGAAAAGAAGCTCTATGGCGATTATTTGCTCAACGCCCAGGGAGAAGATGTTGTCGCCGGTATTCGCAACACGGAGAAAATCGAAAAACTGAGCGAGCAACTCCCAGAAGCCTATCGCGAGTTCCTGGAAATCACGGAGAAACTGGAACGTCATTACCGCGAGATGCAAGATGTGGAATTCACTATTGAAAACGGCAAGCTGTGGATGTTGCAGACGCGCTCTGGCAAACGTACTGCGAAAGCCGCGGTCAAAATTGCGGTGGACATGGCGAATGAAGGATTGATTACTAAAGAAGAGGCGGTGTTACGTGTAACGCCGGAGCAGGTAGATACATTGCTCCACCCACAGTTCGATGCAAAAGCCATGGAAGAAGCAAAAAGCTCTGGCAAGCAATTCGCAAAAGGCGTTAATGCCTCGCCCGGCGCGGCTGTGGGTCAGGTATACTTCGACGCCAATACCGCCGAGAAGATGGCGAAGGAAGAGAAACAGAGCGTG